>NZ_AZSN01000019.1:0-39918 GCF_000576225.1 Methylibium sp. T29-B
CGCCGCGCCGCGCGCGCGGCCCACGAGCGACTGGCCGCGGCCGGCGTACCTGCGGGCGTGCGCTACGTGGCGCTGTGCCCGTTCACGACGCGCCTCAGAAGCACTGGTTCGAGGACCGCTGGCAGGCCCTGGCGCGCCGCTGCCGGGACGCGGGGCTGGTGCCCGTGCTCCTCGGCGGCCCCGCCGACCGTGCGGCCGCAGCCCGCATCGCGTCCGGCGTGCCCGGCCTGGTCGATCTGGCCGGCGCCCTGAAACTCGACGAAACGGTGGCCGCGATCGAGGGCGCAACGCTGCTGATCGGTGTCGACACCGGGCTCACGCACATGGGCACCGCGCTCGAGGTCCCGACCGTCGCGCTGTTCGGATCGACCTGCCCTTACCGCGACCCGAGGACGTCGCGCAGCGTGGTGCTCTACGCGCAACTCGATTGCTCGCCCTGCCAGCGCCACCCGACCTGCGACGGCCGCTACGACTGCATGCGCGCCTTCGAGGTCGACCGCGTGTTCGCCGAAGCCTCGCGCCTGCTGGAGCCGGTGGCATGAAGAGCCTGCACGTCGAGGCCGGCCGGCATCTCTACGGCGGGGCGTTGCAGGTGGTGTTCCTGCTGCAAGGCCTGAAAGCCCGCGGCGAACCGGCCGTGCTGGTCTGCCCGCAAGGCAGTGCGATCGCCGAGGCGGCGCGCCCGCATGCGCTGCGGGTGCACGAGATCGCCATGAAGGGCGACGCCGACTTCGGCATGGTCGGGCGCCTGCGGGCACTGATCCGCGCGGAACGCCCCGACGTCGTGCACCTGCACAGCCGGCGCGGCAGCGACCTGTGGGGCGGCCTGGCGGCCCGCCGCGAAGGCGTGCCGGCCGTCCTGAGCCGCCGGGTCGACAACCCCGAACCGCGCTGGTGGGTGAAACGCAAGTACCGCCTCTACGCACGCGTGATCGCGATCTCCGAGGGCATCCGCCAGGTGCTGCTGGGCGAAGGCCTGTCGGCCGGCCAGGTGGTGTGCGTGCACAGCGCGGTCGACACCGGGCGCTACCGCCCCGAACCGGCCGAGCGCGCCTGGCTGCGCGCGGAATTCGGCCTGGCCGACGACGAGAGCACGCTCGCGATGGCGGCGCAATTCATCCCGCGCAAGGGCCACCGCACGCTGCTGACCGCGCTGCCGGCCGTGCTGGCGGCGCACCCGCGCACCCGCACACTGCTGTTCGGGCAGGGTCCGGAACTGCCGGCCATCCAGCAACTGGTGCGCGAGGCCGGCCTCGGCGAGCGCGTGCTGTTCCCCGGCTTCCGACGGGATCTGGAGCGGGTGCTGCCGTGCATCGACGTGATGGTGCATCCGGCCGAGATGGAGGGTCTGGGTGTTGCGCTGCTGCAGGCAGCGGCCTGCGGCCTGCCGATCGTGGCCGGACGCGCTGGCGGCATCCCGGAGATCGTGCGGCCGGGCCTGAACGGCGAGTTGATCGAACCCGGGGACGCCGCGGCGCTGGCGCAGCACCTGACGAACCTGCTCGGCGACCCCGCGCTGCGGGCTCGCTATGGTGCGGCGGGACGGCAGCTGGTGCTGGACGAATTTTCGGTGGATGCGATGGTGGAGGGCAACCTGGCCGTGTACCGCGCCTGCGTCGGGGCGGTGGCCGGGTGATCGACAATCCCGCCGTCCAGACTCGGCGCCACCCGCCCCTCGGAGCTTCCCGATGAACCAGCACCGGATTCCCGTCTACCGCCCCGACCTCGGCGGGAACGTCAAAGCCTATGTCAACGAGTGCATCGACTCGTCGTGGATCTCCTCGCGCGGCCGCTTCGTCGGGGAGTTCGAGTCGGCCTTCGCGGCGTACATCGGGGTCGAGCACGCCGCCTCCGTCTGCAACGGCACGGTCGCCCTGCACCTGGCGCTGCTGGCGCTGGGCATCGGGCCGGGCGACGAGGTCATCGTCCCCACGCTCACCTACATCGCGCCGGTCAACGCCATCGCGTACACCGGCGCCACGCCCGTCTTCGTGGATTCGCTGCGCAGCAGCTGGCAGATGGACCCGGAGGATGTGCAGCGCCACATCACGCCGCGCACGCGCGCGATCCTCGCGGTCCATCTCTACGGTCAGACCTGCGACATGGCCGCGCTGGCCGCGATCGCGCACGAGCACCGCCTGTTCCTCGTGGAGGACTGCGCGGAGGCCTTCGGGTCGACGTACGCCGGCCGGCACGCCGGGACCTTCGGCGACATCGCCACGTTCAGCTTCTTCGGCAACAAGACCATCACGACCGGCGAGGGCGGCATGGTGGTCACGAACGACAAGACCCTGAACGAACGCGCGCGCCACTTCAAGGGCCAGGGCCTGGCCGCGCACCGCGAGTACTGGCACGACGTGGTCGGCTACAACTACCGCATGACGAACATCGCCGCAGCCATCGGCCTCGCGCAACTGGAGCGGGCCGACGAGATCATCGCGCGCAAGCGGGATCTGGCCCTGCAGTACGCGCGTCGTCTTGCCGGCCTGCCGATCGAACTGCACGCCGAGGCACCCGACACGCGGCACAGCTACTGGATGGTGTCGATCCTGGCCGACCGCGCCGAAGCGCGCGAGCCGCTGCGCAACGCCCTCGCCGAGGCGGGCATCGAGACCCGACCGCTGTTCTATCCGGTGCACACGATGCCGATGTACGCCCGCAGCTACCGCAAGCACCCGGTGGCGGAAGACCTGGCGTGGCGCGGCATCAACCTGCCGAGCTGGCCCGGCCTGAGCTGCGAGCAGATCGACCACATCGCCCACACGATCGCGAGCTTCTGTTCCAGGTCGGCATGAATTCGCGTCTGTACATCCTCGGAACCGGCGGCTACGCGAAGGAGGTCGCCCAGCTCGCGCACGCCGTGATGCAGGCGACGGGTCCCTGGAAGGAGATCGCCTTCCTCGGCGAAGGCGAGGCCGATGCGAGAACCGCCATGCCGTTCGGCCAGGTCGTCGGGACGGACGAGCTCCTGCTCGATGCCCGGCACGACCTGGATGTCGTGATCGGCATCGGCTCGCCACGGATCCGCCAGGCGCTGGCGACGCGGCTGTCGAGCCTGACGCATCTTCGCTTCCCGAACCTGTTCCACCCCCGCATGACGGTCAGCCCCGAGTACCTGAAGTGCGGCGTGGGCAACCTGTTCCATGCCGGCAGTGCAGTGGAGTGCGATGTCGTTCTCGGTGATTTCAATGTCTTCAACCTCAACACCACGATCGGCCACGACTCGGTGATCGGTTCCTGCAACGTGTTCAACCCCGGATGCAATGTGTCTGGCAACGTCAGGGTGGGCGACGGCTGCCTGGCCGGCACAGGTTGCCAGGTGCTCGAGAAACTGAGCGTGGCGTCCAGGACCACGCTGGGCGCCGGCTCGGTCCTGGTCCGGTCGGTCGACGCGGAGGACGGCGTCTATGTCGGCGTTCCCGCCCGGCGGCGCCGATGAGGCCGGCCGCGGTCGCCGCACGACGGCTGCGTGACCCATGCTGAAGCTGGGTCTGCTCGGCCATGGCTTCGTCCGGTGGACGGGCGGCCAGGACTTTCTCAGGCTGGTCACGGCCAGCCTGGCGGCCACCGGTGTACCGCTGGAGTTGCATGCGCTGCTGCCCGAGCCCCGGCGCCGCTTCCACGAGCGCGGCTGGGCCGGCGCCCTGTGGCGAAGCGGCCGCCAATGGCTGGGCCACCCGCTGCCCGCGCCGCCCTCGCCCGCCGGCGAGCCCTTGGAGCGGCTTTTCTCCGGCCATGGCGTGGACGTGCAGGTGCACCGCATCGAGGCCGGACATGCCGCCATCGCGCGGGCCTCGCAACGGCTCGGCCTGCAGGCCCTGCTGCCGGCCGACTCGGCGCTCAAGCCGGTGGTGCGGGTGCCTGGGTCGGCTACATCTACGACTTCCAGCACCGCCATCTTCCGCAGTACTTCACGGCGGACGAGTCGGCCTCGCGCGACCGACGGTTCAGGTCCACGCTGTCCCGTGCGCCGAGCGTCATCGTCAACGCGCGGGACGTCGCCGCGGACATCGAGCGCTACTGCCCCGGACATGCCGCGCGGGTGTTCCCCCTGCCGTTCGGGGCGGCGCCGGCCGCCCACTGGTTCGCGCTCGATTCGAGCGCGACGCGATCCCGCTATGGCATCGCCGGCGCCTACTTCATCATCAGCAGCCAGTTCTGGCAGCACAAGGACCACCTGACCGCATTCCGTGCCTACGCCGAGATGGCGAAGGACCACCCTGGACTGACGCTCGTCTGCACCGGATCGACGGAGGATCACCGCGATCCGGCGTACTTCCCGGGCCTGCTGCAGTCGCTCGCATCACTGGGCATCAGCGAGCGGGTCCGGATACTCGGGCTGATCCCCAAGGACGACCAGATCTCGCTGCTCAAGGACGCGGTCGCGGTGATCCAGCCGACGCGCTTCGAAGGCGGGCCCGGCGGCGGTGCGGTGTACGACGCCGTGGCGCTCGGCGTGCGTTCGATCCTCTCCGACATCCCGGTCAACCTCGAGATTGCCGAGGAAGGGGTCAGCTACTTTCCAACAGGCGACGCGGCGTCGCTGGCCGATCGGATGCGCGCCGCCCTCGCGACGCCGTATGTCCGCCCGTCGGCGCAACGTCTCGTCGAGAGCGGACAGAAGCGCCGGAGCCTGTGCGGGTCGACCCTGCTCGAATCCATCGAATTCGCGCGGCGCCAGCAGCGCCTGCGAGCCTAGGCTGCGAGACCATGAACACCCCTCCCGAACTGCCCGCGCGGCTGACCCCTGCCCGGCTGCCGCCCCACTGGCCCGGCGCCGCGGTCCCATCGGCCGCCGCTCGCCCCGCGGACCCGCCGCGCATCACCGTCGTCACACCCTCCTACAACCAGGCCGCCTTCCTCGAATCCACCATCCGCTCGGTGCTGGAGCAGGGCTATCCGGCGCTCGACTACCACGTGATCGACGGCGGCAGCACCGACGGCTCGGTCGACATCCTGCGGCACTACGCGCCGTGGCTGACCAGCTGGGTGTCGGAGCGCGACCGTGGCCAGGTCGATGCCCTCCTCAAGGGCCTGGCGCGCGCCGATGGCGAGTGGTTCAACTGGATCAACTCGGACGACCTGCTGGCCCCCGGCGCGCTGTGGGAGGTGGCCCGCGTGCGCGACGCCGACCTGTTCGGCGGCTGCACGCAGAACTTCAGCGAGCACCGGCTCGACCGCCTGCGCACCAGCCGCGCACTGACGGCACGCGACCTGGTGCGCCTGCCGATCGAGTCGCGCACGCGCTGGCACCAGCCGGGCATCTGGTACCGCACCGCGGCGCTGCGCGAGACCGGCATCGATGCCACGCTGCACTACCGCTTCGACCTCGATCTGCTGATCCGCTACACGCAGCGCTTTCCTCGCGTGCAATACAGCGATCGCACGCTGGCGTGGTTCCGGCTGCACGGCGCCTCCAAGTCGCTCGCCGACGCCGAGCGCTTCAGTGACGAGCACCAGGCGCTGCTGTCGCGCCTGCTCGACGACCCGGCCCTGCAGGCCCTGCACGCGGACACCCGCGACGCCCTCGCGGCGCTGCAGTGGCGCAAGACGCTACGTGCGCTGCAGGACGACCACTCGCGCCCCCGGACGACCCGCCTGCTGGCGCTGTGGCGTGCAGCGCGGCAGGTGCCTGGGGCCTGGCGCATCAACGCGACCTATGACACGCTGGGCCGCCTGCTGCGGCCACTCCGCGGCTAGGGCCGGGCCGCGGCCTGCTGCAGCCGTTGCCGGACCAGCGGCACCAGCGGCTCGACGGGCCAGCGACGGCTGGCCTGCAGCAGCACGAAGCGCGCCGCCGGATCGTCGAACGCCGCCTCGACCAGCGCGGCCGCCTGGTCGCGCTGCTGCTGCGTGATCACGAAGCGGGTGGCGGTGTTCGCCGCACTCTCGAAGTGGCGGCGGCCCCGCTCGATGAACTGCGCATACGCACCGTAGAGCGTGAACTCCGACAGCTCGCCGGGCCGCTGGCCCAGCAGGCTGCGCCACCACGGGCGCCCGCCATGCACCTGGGCCAGGTAGGCGTGCAGGCCGCGCGCGGTGTCGCGGTGGAACACGAACGGCCAGGCCACGAAGTTCACCGGGCGCACCGTCTCGGCCGGCAGCGCCAACATGCGCGCCGCGGCATCGGCCCAGTGCGCGAAGGTGGGCTGGTACTCGATCATCAACGCCGCCCGGTCGTCGTGCAGATAGTGCTCGGCGCGCAGCGGCACGGTGGGCAGCACGTCGGAGTCGAGCGCGACATAGGCCGTATGCGGCCCGATCGCCGGCACGGCGAGCTTGACGATCTGCTGCACGTGCCATCCATCGCTCGCCGCGTCCGGAAACCAGCCGAAGCGCTTGGCCAGGCTGCGACGCAGCTTGCGGTAGCTGTCGGGCCAGCCCGACAGGCGCCGTCGCGTGGCCTCGACCTCGGCGGGCAGCACCTCGGCCGAGGCGATCCACTCGACCCGGGTGGCGCCCAGCGCATTGCGGAACAGCGGCAGGTCCTCGGTCTGCACCACCGCGAGGTGCGGCCAGTCGCAGCCGAGGGCCTCGAGCGCCTCGCGCAGCAGGCCGAAGCGCTGCAGGTCGGCGCGGTAGGTCGGCGTCAGCAGCGCGACGCGCGGCGGGGCCTCCGTCATGGCGCCGGCGGCGGCCTGCTCGGTGGCGTTGCCGCATCCGCCTCCAGCGCCCACAGCGCCGCGTACTTGTGGAATGCGTACTGCCCGAGGATCACGGCCATCAGGAAGCCCCGGCTGCCGTCGAGGAAGCCGCCACGCAGCAGGTACTGCTGTAGGAAGTCGGTCCCGAAGCGCAGCGCCGCATAAGCCAGGTTGCCGCGCTGGCCCTTGGCGAACTTCTGCCCGGCGAGCAGGCAGCCGTACTTCAGGTGCTTCTCCTGCACGTGCTGGTAGCTGCGCCACGAGTAATGCTCCAGCGGCGCCTTCAGCACACGGTCCTTGCGGCGCGGCATCAGCAGCGACTCGTGCACCTGGTGGTCGCGGTAGCGCACACCCTCGCGCAGGAAGAGCTTGGCCTGCGGCGAGGTGTAGCGGCCGTGCTTCAGCGGGCGGCCGAAGAAGTAGGTCTTCCACGGCATCTTGAGCACGGTGAAATCGCGCCCCGGCTCGTCGAGCACGCGGTCGATCTCGTCGCGCAGTTCGGGCGTCACCACTTCGTCGGCATCGATCGACAGCACCCACTCGCCGCTGCAGTGGTCGAGCGCGCGGTTGCGCTGCGGGCCGTAGCCCGGCCAGTCGGTGACCCAGAGCTTGTCCGTGTAGCGGCGCACGATGTCGGTCGTGCCGTCGGTGCTGCCGCTGTCGAGAACGACGATCTCGCTCGCCCAGCCGGCCACCGACTGCAGGCAGGCCTCGATCCGGTCGGCCTCGTCGCGGACGATCATCATGACCGAGAGGGTCGTGCGGCGGCTGGAACGGGGCAGCATGGCGGGGGCGGAGTCGCGTCGGCCCGGATGATAGGCGCTCGTGCCGCCGCGGCCGGCCGTAGGCAGCGCCCGCGCGCGACACGCGCTACCCTCCGCGCATGACCTCGTCCTCCTCGTCCACCGCTCCCGGCCTGCGCGAGTCCCGCGTCCTGCGCGTGCCGGTTCGCAGCCTGCATTACCAGGTGCATGCCTGGGGCGATGCCTCGCTCGTCGCCCCCGAGCGCCCGCCGCTGGTGCTGCTGCACGGCTGGATGGACGTCGGAGCGTCGTTCCAGTTCCTGGTCGATGCGCTCGCCACGCCGCGCCTCGTGCTCGCGCCCGACTGGCGCGGCTTCGGCGGCAGCCTGGCGCCGACGGGCACCGACAGCTACTGGTTCGCCGACTACCTGGCCGACCTGGACGCGCTGCTCGATCACTTCGCCCCCGACCAGCCGGTCGACCTGCTGGGCCACAGCATGGGCGGCAACATCGTGATGCTCTACGCCGGCGTGCGGCCCGCGCGCATCCGCCGACTGATCAATCTCGAGGGCTTCGGCATGCCGCGCAGCGTGCCGGCCCAGGCGCCCGGTCGCTACGCGAGATGGCTCGACGAACTGAAGGCGCCGCAGCGCCTGCGCGATTACGCCAGCCTCGACGAGGTCGCACGCCGACTGCGCCAGAACAACCCACGGCTCACCGCGGAACGCGCCTCCTGGCTGGCGCCGCACTGGGCGCGCCAGACGACGGCAGGACGCTGGGAGATCCAGGGCGACCCGGCGCACAAGCGCAGCAACCCGCTGCTCTACCGCGTCGACGAGGTGCTGGCCTGCTGGGCCCGCATCACGGCGCCGCTGCTGTGGGTGGAGGGGCGGCAGACCGACGTCGCCAAGTGGTGGGGCACCAGCTACCCGCGCAGCGATTTCGAGGAGCGCCTGGCCTCGATCGCCTCCACGGTGTCGATCGAGCGGGTGATGCTGGAGGACGCCGGGCACATGCTGCATCACGATCAGCCGGAGCGGTTGTCGGCGCACATCGAGCGTTTCCTTTCGGCTCCGTGAGCTGCATGCGGGGCGGTGGGGCGGTGGAGCGCGCATGGCGGGGTGCGGGTGGGCGACAGCGCGCATCGGGTACCCCGCTAAGCGATGGCGCCCGCCCGCACCCCGCCATGCAGGCACCGCCCGTGCTTCTCCACAGCGCATACCGCGATGGTGCCCGCGAGGATGAGGGCGGGCCCGGCGAAGCGCATCGGGTACCCCCGCTAAGCGCAGCCGGGCCCGCCCTCATCCTCGCCCGCTCCGAGCTCAAGAGGCAGCATGAGAAAATCCATCGATCAGCGGCCCGCAACCGCCGCGTCCCGAACACGAAGGAAACCCCATGGACATCGAACACATCAACGCCCTCGGCAACCAACTGGCTGACCTGCGCGAACGCACGGCCCAGCTCCGGGGGTATCTTTGACTACGATGAAAAGTCACGCCGCCTGAGCGAGGTCAACGCCGCGCTCGAGGATCCGACGGTCTGGAACGACCCGAAGAACGCCCAGGCCCTGGGCCGGGAGAAGAAGTCGCTCGAGACGGTGGTCGACACCATCGCATCGCTGGAGCGCAACCTCGCCGACAACGCCGAGCTCTACGAGATGAGCAAGGAAGAAGGCGACGAGGACGGCCTGCGCGCCATCGAGGCCGAGACGCTGGGGCTGGCCGCGCAGGTGGAGCAGCTCGAGTTCCGCCGCATGTTCAGCAACCCCGCCGACCCGAGCAACTGCTTCATCGACATCCAGGCCGGCGCCGGCGGCACCGAGGCCTGCGACTGGGCCAGCATGCTGCTGCGCCAGTACCTCAAGTACTGCGAACGCAAGGGCTTCAAGGCCACCATCGAGGACGAGACCGAGGGCGACACCGCCGGCATCAAGAGCGCGACGATCAAGGTCGAGGGCGACTACGCCTTCGGCCACCTGCGCACCGAGACCGGCGTGCACCGCCTGGTGCGCAAGAGCCCGTTCGATTCCTCGGGCGGGCGCCACACCAGCTTCGCGTCCCTGTTCGTCTACCCGGAGGTCGACGACTCGATCGAGATCGAGATCAACCCGGCCGACGTCCGGACCGACACCTTCCGCGCCAGCGGTGCGGGCGGTCAGCACATCAACAAGACCGACTCGGCGGTGCGGTTGACGCACATCCCGACCGGCATCGTCGTGCAGTGCCAGGACGGCCGCAGCCAGCACAGCAACCGCGACGTGGCCTGGAAGCGGCTGCGCTCGCGCCTCTACGACCACGAGATGCGCAAGCGCCAGGAAGAGCAGCAGAAGCTGGAAGACACCAAGACCGACGTCGGCTGGGGCCACCAGATCCGTTCCTACGTGCTGGACAACAGCCGCATCAAGGACCTGCGCACCAACGTCGAGATCTCCAACACGCAGAAGGTGCTTGATGGCGACCTGGACGCCTTCATCGAGGCCAGCCTGAAGCAGGGCGTCTGAGGCCCCACCCCGCTCGACCCCACGAAGTTCCCCTGGAGACACCGCACATGCGCGAAGGCACCGCTCCCCTCGTCCGCCGCGAGGACTACAGCGCCCCGGCCTACTGGATCCGCAGCGTCGACCTCACGTTCGACCTGGACCCGCAGAAGACGCTGGTCATCAACCGCATGGAGGTCGAGCGCAACCCCGACCTGCCGACGCAGCCGCTGCGCCTGGACGGCGAGGACATCAACCTCACGCGGGTGCTGGTCAACGGCGAGAGCATCTCCTTCCGCGTCGAAGGCGCGCAACTGGTGCTCGACGGCCTGCCGGACGGCCGCTTCACGCTCGAGCTGCGCAACACCTGCGCACCGGCAAAGAACACCCAGCTGTCGGGCCTGTACACCTCCGGCGGCGGTTTCTTCACGCAGTGCGAGGCGCAGGGCTTCCGCCGCATCACCTACTTCCTCGACCGGCCCGACGTGATGGCGGTCTACACCGTCACGCTGAAGGCCGATGCCAAGGCCTACCCGGTGCTGCTGTCGAACGGCAACCTCGTGGAGCAGGCCGAACTCGACGGCGGCAAGCACTGCGCGAAGTGGCACGACCCCTTCCCGAAGCCGAGCTACCTGTTCGCGCTGGTCGCGGCCGATCTGGTGATGCGCGAGCAGAAGATCCGCAGCCGTTCCGGCAAGGACCACCTGCTACAGGTCTATGTGCGCGCCGGCGACCTCGACAAGACCGAGCACGCGATGAACTCGCTGATCGCCTCGGTGGCCTGGGACGAGGCGCGCTTCGGCCTGTCGCTCGACCTGGAGCGCTTCATGATCGTCGCGGTCAGCGACTTCAACATGGGCGCGATGGAGAACAAGGGCCTGAACATCTTCAACACGAAGTTCGTGCTGGCCAGTGCCGCCACAGCGACCGACTTCGATTTCGCGCACGTCGAGAGCGTGGTCGGCCACGAGTACTTCCATAACTGGACCGGCAACCGCGTGACCTGCCGCGACTGGTTCCAGCTGTCGCTGAAGGAAGGGCTCACGGTCTTCCGCGACCAGGAGTTCAGCATGGACATGGCGGGCGCCGCCAGCGCCCGCGCCGTGCAGCGCATCCAGGACGTGCGCCTGCTGCGCCAGGTGCAGTTCTCCGAGGATGCCGGCCCGATGGCGCACCCGGTGCGGCCCGACCAGTACCAGGCGATCGACAACTTCTACACCGCTACCGTCTATGAAAAGGGCGCCGAGGTGGTGCGGATGATGCACACGCTGGTTGGTCGCGACGGTTTCGCCGCCGGCATGAAGCGCTACTTCGAGCGCCACGACGGCCAGGCCGTGACCTGCGACGATTTCGCGCAGGCGATCGCCGACGCCAACCCCGGCAGCGCGCTGGCAGGGCGGCTGGACGCCTTCAAGCGCTGGTACGCGCAGGCCGGTACGCCGCAGCTCGCCGCGCGCGGCCGCTACGACGCCGAAACCCGCCGCTACACGCTCGAACTCACGCAGCGCGGCCTGCCCACGCCGGGCCAGCCCGACAAGCAGCCGTGGGTGATTCCGGTCGCGATCGGCCTGGTGGCCGCCGACGACGGCCGGGCGCTGCCGCTGCAGCTCGAGTCCGAACCGGCCGCGGGCGGCACCGACCGCGTGCTGGTGCTCGACCAGCCGAGCGCCGCCTTCACCTTCGTCGGCGTCGAGTCCGAACCCGTGCCCTCGCTGCTGCGCGGCTTCTCGTCGCCCGTGGTCCTGGATGCCGCGCTGACGGACGCCCAACTGCTGGTGCTGCTGGCCCACGACGGCGACGCCTTCAACCGCTGGGAGGCCGGCCAGCAAATCGCGTTGCGCCGCCTGCTCGCGGCGGCCCAGCGGCCGGACGACGGCACGCCGGTGCTCGACGAACCCTTCGTGGCGGCAATGCGCAGCCTGCTGCGCGACCCCTCGCTCGATGCCGCCTTCAAGGAGCTCGCGCTCACGCTGCCGACCGAAACCTATGTGGGCGAGCGGCTGGGCGCGGAGATCGACCCGCAGCGTGTGCATGCGGTGCGCGAGGCCGCACGCCTGCAGCTCGCGCAGGCGCTGCGCGACGACTGGGCCTGGGCCTACGAGCACCACCAGCCCGCGGGCGGCTACTCGCCCGACGCACACAGCGCCGGCCAGCGCGCGCTGGCTAACCTGGCGCTGGCGATGCTGGTGCTCGACGCCACCACCAGCGGCGACACCGTCTGGCCCGGCCGGGCCTACCAGCGCTTCAAGGACGCCGGCAACATGACCGACCGCTTCGGCGCGCTGTCGGCTCTGGTGAACGCGCACGCCGAGCTGGCGGTGCCGGCGTTGGAGCGCTTTCACGCGCTGTTCAAGGGCGAGGCGCTGGTGATCGACAAGTGGTTCGCGCTGCAGGCCGGCGCGAGCGAGCCGGTCGGCGAGCACGCCGGCCGCGTGTTCACGCGGGCCAAGGCCCTGCTGCAGCATGCCGACTTCTCGCTGCGCAACCCGAACCGGGCGCGCAGCGTGCTGGCGGCGCTGTTCCTCAACAACCCGGCCGCCTTCCACCGCCGCGACGCCGCCGGCTACGTGTTCTGGGCCGAGCGCGTGTGCGAGGTCGACGCCATCAACCCGCAGCTCGCCTCGCGGCTGGCGCGCGCACTTGACCGCTGGCGTGCGCTGGCCGAGCCTTACCGCAGCGCCGCGCGCGAGGCGATCGCCCGCGTGGCGGCCAAGCCGGAGCTGTCCGAGGACACGCGCGAGATCGTCACGCGCGCGCTGCAGGACTGACCTCCCCTGCTCCTCCCCCTCCTCTCTCACGTCCGAAGGAACCCCGAGATGACCCGACGCATCAGCCTCACGCAATACCTGGTGGAGGAGCAGCGCGAGCGCGGCCGCATTCCGGCGCAGTTGCGCCTGCTGCTGGAAGTGGTGGCGCGCGCCTGCAAGAGCATCGCGATCAGCGTCAACAAGGGCGCGCTGGGGGGCGTGCTCGGCAGCGCCGGCAGCGAGAACGTGCAGGGCGAAGTGCAGAAGAAGCTCGACATCATCGCCAACGAGGTGCTGATCGAGGCCAACGAATGGGGCGGCGCGCTCGCGGCCATGGCCAGCGAGGAGATGGACAGCATCTACGTCGTGCCCAACCGCTACCCCCAGGGCGAATACCTGCTGCTGTTCGACCCGCTCGACGGCTCGAGCAACATCGACGTCAACGTCAGCATCGGCACCATCTTCTCGGTACTGAAGAAGCAGAGCGATACCCCGGGCGTCAGCACCCAGGATTTCCTGCAGCCCGGCAGCGCCCAAGTGGCCGCCGGCTACTGCGTCTACGGCCCGCAGACCACGCTGGTACTGACCGTCGGCGACGGCGTCGCGATGTTCACGCTCGACCGCGAGCAGGCTCGTGGGTGCTGACCACCGACGAGGTGCGCATCCCCGAGGACACCAGGGAGTTCGCGGTCAACATGAGCAACCAGCGGCATTGGGCGCCGCCGATGCAACGCTACATCGACGAATGCCTGCAGGGCAAGGACGGCCCGCGCGGCAAGGACTTCAACATGCGCTGGGTCGCCAGCATGGTGGCCGACGTGCACCGCATCCTGTGCCGCGGCGGCGTCTTCATGTACCCCTGGGACAAGCGCGAGCCGGCCAAGGCCGGCAAACTGCGGCTGATGTACGAGGCCAACCCGATGGGCTTCATCGTCGAGCAGGCCGGCGGCGCGGCCACCAACGGCAAGCAGCGCGTGCTCGACCTGCAGCCGAGCCAGCTGCACGAGCGCGTCAGCGTGATCCTGGGCTCGAAGAACGAGGTCGAGCGCGCGAGCGCCTACCATCGCGAAGCGGGCTGACAGCGGCGGCCGCGACGTCACCACCGCGGAGGACGAGTCGATGGCAAAGCAGAAGAGAAACGCGTTCTATGCCCAGTCGGGCGGCGTGACGGCGGTCATCAATGCCTCGGCCTGCGGCGTGATCGAGACGGCGCGCCGCCACAAGGACCGCATTGGCAAGGTCTATGCCGGCCGCGACGGCATCATCGGTGCGCTGACCGAGGACCTGATCGACACCGGCAAAGAGTCGGCCACGGCGATCGCCGCGCTGCGCTCCACGCCGTCGGGCGCGTTCGGCTCCTGCCGCTACAAGCTCAAGTCGCTCGAGGCGAACCGGCGCGAGTACGAACGCCTGATCGAGGTGTTCCGCGCGCACGACATCGGCTACTTCTTCTACAACGGTGGCGGCGACTCGGCCGACACCTGCTTCAAGGTCAGCCAGCTGTCGGAGGCCATGGGCTACCCGCTGCAGGCGATCCACGTGCCCAAGACCATCGACAACGACCTCGCCTTCACCGACTGCTGCCCCGGCTTCGGCTCGGTGGCCAAGTACGTCGCGGTGTCGACGCTCGAGGCCTCGTTCGACGTGCGCTCGATGGCCAAGACCTCGACCAAGGTGTTCGTCGTCGAGGTCATGGGCCGCCATGCAGGCTGGATCGCCGCGGCCGCCGGCCTGGTCGAGGAGCAGGGCATCCCGGTGGTGATCCTGTTTCCCGAGATCGTGTTCGACGAGCCGAAATTCCTTGCCCGCGTCGACCAGCTCGTCCGGCAGCACGGCTACTGCACCGTGGTGGTGTCCGAAGGGTGCCACCACGCGGACGGCAGCTTCCTCGCCGAGCAGGGCGCGCGCGACGCCTTCGGCCACGCGCAGCTCGGCGGCGCAGCGCCGGTGGTGGCCAACCTCATCAAGCAGGCACTCGGCCACAAGTTCCACTGGGCCGTGGCCGACTACCTGCAGCGCTCGGCGCGCCACATCGCGTCGAAGACCGACGTGACCCAGGCCTACGCGCTGGGGCGAAAGGCGGTCGAGCTCGCGCTGCAGGGCCACAACGCGGTGATGCCGACGATCGAGCGCCTGGCCGATGCGCCGTACAAGTACCGCATCGGCATGGCGCCGCTGGCGAAGGTGGCCAACGTCGAGAAGTTCATGCCGCGCGACTTCATCACCAAGGACGGCTTCGGCATCACCGAGAAGTGCCGCCGCTACCTGCGACCACTGATCCAGGGCGAGGACTATCCGCGTTTCACCAACGGCCTGCCGCGCTACGTGAGCCTGAAGAACGTGGCGGTGCCGAAAAGGCTGGCTGTCTTCGACCTGAAGTAGTGCCACGCCATCGGCTAGAATCTGCGTTTTCCCGGAGCGGCATCAACGCTCCGAGGGTCTGAAAAGACCTTGCCGGTGTAGCTCAGTTGGTAGAGCAGCGCATTCGTAATGCGAAGGTCGGGAGTTCGACTCTCTTCACCGGCACCAAGTTTCGAGAGCTCGGCGCGGACTGTCCTCGTTCCTGGACGCCGTGCAGCCTGCAGCCGACTTGCCATGGACTCGCTTGACCAAATAGACCGAGCGATCGCTGATCGTCTGTGAGCGGCCCTGGCGATCGACCACGGCGTATTCGTTCAGGAACTCCACCGCATCGGCATCGTAGCCTCGGCGCTCATACAGCGCACGCGCACGGGGGTTGCCGTGACTGACGCCCAGGCCGATGGCCTCGCAGCCACGGGCGGCCGCCAGCGACTCCATCTCGTCCATCAGCCGCGAGCCCACCCCAGGGACCGGTAGCGCAACGGGACGAACAGGCGATAGATCTCGGGGATATCGCGCCAGCGCTGCGTGATCTGCGGCGCATGCTGGCGACGCCATCCGACGAAGCCGATGCCGATCGGAACGCCGCGATACCACGCCACCAGGATGTCGAGATCACCGCCAGCCTGCTCCTGCAAGCTCGACGAGTACGGCGACACCAGCGGGGCCGGAATCGCTCGCTGCACGGCATCGACCTCGGCAGCACTCAGTCTGCGGATGGCGATGTCGTGGATCGCGCGCCGCGGGACCCAGCGCTGCCATACCCGTTCGACCAGCCCCTTGACCTGCTTCACCCAGCGCCGCATTGCTTCGTCATGACGACGACCCTCTCGCGGACGGTCTGTCGGTCGGAAAGTTGTTCTCGCCGTGGTGGAGTCCATTTCGTCGCGATTGTTCCTTTTCGACGACCCGATCGGCGCAGAGCAGAAAGCAACAAACCGACAATACGGCCATATTGCCGCCAACCGCAGCGCGTTCAAATGGACTTGATGCTCACCGTTGCCACCTGAGCAGTACATCGACCGCATGCGCGAGACCTGACGCCGCCAAATACATCACGATCCAGAGCGGGGAGGCGCCAGTCAGGGCCTCTCGCAAGCCCAGCATCAGGCACAGCCCCGACACGAGGTTGACGGCAAAGTCGCCGACCGGCACGCCCTTGCCGGTGCGACGGTGGTACAGCGCCAGCGCGAGGCCTTCGAACAGCGTCAGGCCGATCACCAGATCGATGACTGTGGCGCTCGATAGGCCTTCGAGCACGGCGACCTCAGGCACCGAACGGGCCGTTGAGCCGGACGGTCGCGAGGTTCAGGAAGCCGGCGAACGCCACCCACGCGAGGTAGGGCAGCAGCAGCAGGCTCGCGATACGCGCATAACGGGCCAGCACCCCAATCAGCAGCAGGATCGACAGCCAAAGCAGCAACACCTCGAACAGCGCCCAGTCGGGCCGGTGCAGGCGGAAGAACAGCAGACTCCACAGCACGTTCAGGAAACCATTGAGCGCGAACAGCGCCAGCATCCACTCCCGGTCGACCCGCCGCGGCGCGCGGCGCCACGCGATCACGCCGGCCATGGCCGCCAGCGCGAAGATCGCCGTCCACGCCGGGCCGAACAGCCAGTCAGGGGGCTTCCAGGGCGGCTGCACGAGCCGCTGATACCAGGGGCCCAGATCGGTCATCAAGCCACCGAGGCCGGCCACCGCGAGCGCGGCGGCCGCCGCGATCAGGACAGGCTTGAGGAGACCACCGCGTGAGGTCATGCGCGCACCAGCCCCAGCAGGTGCCCCATGTCCTTGAAGAAGATGCGTACGTGGGCCATCGGCTTCTTGCGCACCAGTTCCTTGTTCATGTACGACTCGAAGGTGAGCTGCTGCACGTCGCGGTCCTCGCAGATCGTGACGAAGCGCTCGCGGCGGCGGTCGCTGGAGTACCAGAACCACTGCATCACGCCGAGCACGCGAAACACCGTGCCGTGGGCCTTCATGAAGCGGCGCCGCGCCTGCCGCAGGCAGCGGCCGTCGCCGGTCTGCAGCGCCGACTCGACCGCCTCGGCCGCGAGGCGCCCGGAGGCCATCGCGTAGTAGATGCCCTCGCCCGAGGCCGGCGCGACCACGCCCGCGGCGTCGCCGGCCAGCAGCACGTCGCGGCCGTTGTCCCAGCGCCGCAGCGGCTTCATCGGGATCGGTGCCCCCTCGCGGCGCAGCGTCTGTGCGTCCTGCAGGCCCGAATCGGAGCGCAGGCGGCCGACGGCGGCGCGCAGTGAGAAGCCTTGTCGGCGCTGCCGGTGCCGATGCTCAGCGTGTCGCCATGAGGAAAGACCCAGCCGTAGAAGTCGGGCGACAGGCTGCCGCGGTAGTAGACGTCGCAGCGCGACCCGTCGTAGCCGACCGGCTTGGCGGGCGGTGCGCGGACGATCTCGTGGTACGCGAACACGCAGGGGTTGCGCTCGGCGCCCGCGATGGCCTGGCGGGCCACCGCCGAGCGCGCGCCGTCGGCACCGATGACGCAGCGCGCACGCACGCTGCGCGGCACGCTGGCGGCGTCGCCGGGCCGCTCTCGGGCCTGGTAGTGCACGACGCTCACACCGTCGTCGTCGCGCGTGAGCCGCTCGAAGCTGCCGATCTGCCGTTGTGCACCGCTACCGGCGGCACGCGCGCGCAGCCACTCGTCGAAGGCATCGCGGTCGACCATGCCGACGAAGCCGTTCTCGATCGGGATGTCGACCCGCTTGTCGGTCGGTGACACCATGCGTGTCAACCTGCTGAAAGCGCGCAGCCGGCGCGCCATGCGCTGGCGCTACACCGGTCTCAATCGGGGCTCCACACGCCCAGCGCAGCCTGCAACCGCTGCGCTTCGCGGATTGCGTCGGCGCTCGACATGGCGCTGGCGCGCGCGAGCTCGGCGTTCTGGTGCGTGGTCGCGTCCAACGTCTGCAGCCGCGTGTTGATGTGCTCGACGCCGGCGCATTGCTCCTGCGCCGCGAGGCTGATCTGCGAGATCATCGCGCTGACCTCCTTCACTTGCTGAGCCACGCCATTGATGCGTGTGCCGACCTGGGCCGCCAGCTTCTCGCCGACGCCGGTCTGCTGCTGGGATTCGTCGACCAGGTGCTTGATCTCCCTTGCCGCGGCGCCGCTGCGCTGAGCCAGCGTGCGCACCTCGCCGGCGATGATGTTGAAGGTGCGGCCCTGTTCGCCGGCACGGCTGGCGGCGGCGGCGGCGTTGAGCGCCAGGATGCCGGTCTGCAGCGCGATCTCGTCGATGACGTGGCTGATCTCGCCGATGCGCCGGCTGCACGCGGTGATGTCGTGCATGGCGGTGTGCATGGCGGCGGCAGCGGCGCAGGTCTGGTCGGCTTCGTCGGAGGCCTGGTGCGCCGACCGGCTGGCCTGGGTGGCCGCATCGGTGTTGCGCTGACTCAGCGCATCGATGTCGGCGGTGCTGCGCGTCACGGCCTGCACGTCGTCGGCCTGGCTCGCCGAGCGCTCGGCGAGGCGGCTCGCGCCGTCGGCCAGTTCGTCGACCACCGAAGCGACCTCGGCGGCGTGGAGCCGAGCGTCACCGAGCACAGCGGTCATCTTGGCCACCATCTGCCCGAGTGCGAGATTCAGCTCGAGCAGTTCGCCGGCCGTTCGCGTGTCGTCGAACTGCCGCGTGATGTCGCCGCCGGCGATGGCCATCGCGGCATCGAGCGATTGGCGCAGCGGCGCGACCACGCGCTGCAGGAAATACACCGCCACCGCGATCGATGCCATCAGCCCGATCGATCCACCGACCAGGGCCCAGACGCGCCAGCCCCCGCTCATCGCCATCGGCACGGCCAGCGCATCGGGCCATAGCGCACCGACAAGCAGCAGAGTGAACAGCAATGCGAGGATCGCGGCGGTACCCTGCATCCGCCACTGCACCGGCAGGTCCAGCGGGTTTCTCACGGCCCTGACGAGCGCGCGCCATCCGGTCTCGACGATGCGCCCGGCACGCAGCACGTAGTGCGCGCCGGCGCCGGCCCGCCAGAGGCCGTAGACCTGCTCCGCCTCGCGGACCTCGGCATCCGCGGGTGGGCACTGCACCGACGTAAAGCCGACGGTCTGCCGGTCCTTGAACATCGGGATGATGTTGGCCTTGACCCAGAAGGCGTCGCCGGAGCTGCTGCGGTTCTTGACGAGCCCCGTCCAGGGCCTTCCGGCATGGAGAACCGCCCACATGTCCGCGAACACCTTCGGTGGCATGTCGGGATGCCGCACGATGCTGTGCGGTGCACCGAGCACCTGTTCCATCGCGTAGCCGCAGGTCTGCAGGAAGGCCTTGTTCGCGAAGCTGATCGCGCCCTGCAGGTCGGTGGTGGTGATCAGCGGCGCCTGCTGCACTGCCGAGACGATGCCGGCGGCGCCGCCCTGCTGGATGGGTCTGTGATTCACGCTGTCTCCGTCCGCGCCTTGCGCTGTTGTGGGGTACACCTCCCGCCGACAGACGGGGTCGGGTCGCGGCAGCCCCTCACGCAAGCTTCGAACCCGTCGGCGTCACGGTCAGCGAACGCGACGAACGGCCGGCCGACTTTCGGCACGGCACACAGAGTGATCAGTCCGTTACCAGCGCCGCTCGGTCCGGGCGTGGTCGCCGACCCACCACCCGAGGCTTGGGCTCAACCGAAGTCTGCAACTGGGCATGGATGAGACGCTGCCCCTGCGCGGTCAGGAACTGCTCGAATGCCACCGCCACCTGCGGCAGCTGTCGCGACGCCAGGTGCAACACGAACCACTCACGCTCGACAGGGTTGCTGTCCAGCGGCAGCAGTTGCAGCAGATCGGCGTCGAGCTCGAGCCGGCAGGTGTGCAAGGACAGGAAGGCCACGCCGAAGCCCGCCACGCACATCTGCTTGATGGCCTCGTTGCTCGACAGCTCGGAGCCGATGCGCAAGGTGATGGCCTCGTCCTTGAACAGGCGCTCCAGCGTCGTGCGGGTGCCAGAGCCGCGCTCACGTGCCAGCAGGCTGGCACCCTCCAGATCGGCCAGCGTCAGCCTGCGCTGCGCCATCAACGGGTGGCGCGGCGACGCGATGAAGGCCATCGGGTGCTTGGCAAAGGCTGTCGCCACGGTCTTCAGCTCTCCGGGCGGGCGGCCCATGATCACCAGGTCGACCTCCTGGGCCGCGAGCATCCGCACGATCTCGTCGCGGTTCCCGACGCGCAGCTTGACCTTCACGTTGGGATGCTCGTTCGCGAAGCTCACCAGCAACGGCGGCAGCAGGTATTCAGCGGTCGTCACGGCACCGACGCGCAGCGTGCCCGAGAACACGCCTCGCAGCGTGGCCATCTCGTCGCCGACGTCGCGCCACAGGTCGAGGATGCGGCCCGCATAGGACGCCATCAGGTCGCCCGCCGGCGTGAGTCGCACACCGCGGCCCTCGCGCTGCAGCAGCGGCGTCCCGGCCGATTCCTCCAGCAGCTTGAGCTGGATCGAGACCGCGGGCTGGGTCAGGTAGAGCTCGCTCGCGGCACGCGACACGCTGCCCAGCCGAGCGACGGCATGGAATGCCGAAAGCTGGCGCAGCGTCGCGTTCTTAAGCATTTGCAAACACCAATGTTTTGCTGAACATAATTAATTTTTATATGTGAAGACAGGTTCGTATATTCATGTCCATCAACGGTTTGGCAGGTCATTGCAAGGCCTGTACCGCCAAGCCCTTGCATGCAGAACCGCCAACCAAACCGCCGTCGAGCAAGGAGAGTGCCGTGGGCAAGATGAACGAACCAACGCAGATCACCGACACCAAGAAGCGCTATGCCGCCGGTGTCCTGAAGTACGCCCAGATGGGCTACTGGAACGGCGACTACGTGCCGAAGGACACCGACATCCTGGCGCTGTTCCGCATCACGCCGCAGGACGGCGTCGATCCGATCGAGGCCGCCGCCGCGGTGGCCGGCGAGTCCAGCACCGCGACCTGGACCGTGGTGTGGACCGACCGCCTCACCGCCTGCGACATGTACCGCGCCAAGGCCTACAAGGTCGAGCCGGTGCCCAACAACCCGGGACAGTACTTCTGCTACGTCGCCTACGACCTGAGCCTGTTCGAGGAAGGCTCGATCGCCAACGTCACCGCATCGATCATCGGCAACGTCTTCAGCTTCAAGCCGCTGAAGGCCGCACGCCTGGAGGACATGAAGTTCCCGGTCTCCTACGTGAAGACCTTCGCCGGCCCGCCGACCGGCATCGTCGTCGAGCGCGAGCGGCTCGACAAGTTCGGCCGCCCGCTGCTGGGCGCCACCACCAAGCCCAAGCTGGGCCTGTCGGGCCGCAACTACGGCCGCGTGGTCTACGAGGGCCTGAAGGGCGGCCTCGATTTCATGAAGGATGACGAGAACATCAACTCGCAGCCCTTCATGCACTGGCGCGACCGATTCCTGTTCGTGATGGATGCGGTCAACAAGGCCAGCGCCGCGACCGGCGAGGTCAAGGGCAGCTACCTGAACGTCACCGCCGGCACGATGGAGGAGATGTACCGCCGCGCCGAGTTCGCCAAGGAGCTCGGCTCCGTCATCATCATGATCGACCTGGTGGTCGGCTACACGGCGATCCAGAGCATGAGCAACTGGGCGCGCCAGAACGACATGGTGCTGCACATGCACCGCGCCGGCCACGGCACCTACACGCGCCAGAAGAACCACGGCGTGAGCTTCCGCGTGATCGCCAAGTGGCTGCGCATGGCTGGCGTCGACCACCTGCACACCGGCACCGCGGTCGGCAAGCTCGAGGGCGACCCGCTCACCGTGCAGGGCTATTACAACGTCTGCCGCGACACGCACACCAAGGTCGACCTGCCGCGCGGCATCTTCTTCGACCAGGACTGGGGCGCACTGAAGAAGGTGATGCCAGTGGCCTCGGGCGGCATCCACGCCGGCCAGATGCACCAGCTGATCGACCTGTTCGGCGACGACGTGGTGCTGCAGTTCGGCGGCGGCACGATCGGCCACCCGCAGGCATCCAGGCCGGTGCCACCGCCAACCGCGTCGCGCTCGAAGCCATGGTGCTGGCGCGCAACGAAGGCCGCGACATCAAGAACGAAGGTCCGCAGATCCTGCGCGATGCCGCCAAGAGCTGCACGCCGCTGGCCGCCGCACTCGATACCTGGGGCGACATCACCTTCAACTACACGTCCACCGACACGTCGGACTACGTGCCCACGCCGTCGGTCGCCTGAGCACGACCTCCCCGCACCTCCTGGAGTACCCCATGCGCATCACACAAGGCACCTTCTCCTTCCTGCCCGACCTGAGCGACGAGCAGATCAGCCGTCAGGTCAGCTACTGCCTCGACAAGGGCTGGGCCATCGGCCTCGAATACACCGACGACCCCCATCCCCGCAACACCTACTGGGAGATGTTCGGCAACCCGATGTTCGACGTGCAGGACGCCGCCGGCGTCATGCTCGAGGTCAAGAGCTGCCGCAAGACCTTCCCGAACCACTACATCCGCCTGACCGCGTTCGACTCGTCGCACGGCACCGAGTCGGTGGTGCTGTCTTTCATCATCAACCGCCCCAGCGAGGAGCCCGGTTTCCGCCTGATCCGTACCGAGGAGCCGGGCCGCACCTTGCGCTACAGCATCGAGAGCTACGCGGTCCAGGCCGCCGCGGAAGGCGCACGCTACTGATCGCGCCGCGCACCGAGATCGCTGCCATGGACGAGACCTCCTCTTCCGCCCCCTCCCCGCGTGCGCTGTTCGAAGCCTCGGGCGTGCGCACGCTGCTCGAGCAGCTCGATGCCGAGTTGGTCGGTCTGGCGCCGGTCAAGGGGCGCATCCGCGACATCGCCGCGCTGCTGGTGATCGACAAGCTGCGGCAGCAACAGGGGCTGCAGTCGCAGCCCCCTTCGCTGCACATGTGCTTCACCGGCAACCCCGGCACCGGCAAGACGACGGTGGCGATGCGCATGGCTGCGGTGCTGAAGCAACTGGGTTATGTGCGCAAGGGCCACCTCGTCGCGGTCACGCGCGACGACCTGGTGGGCCAGTTCATCGGCCACACCGCGCCCAAGACCAAGGAGGTGCTGAAGAAGGCGATGGGCGGTGTGCTGTTCATCGACGAGGCCTACTACCTGTACCGCCCCGAGAACGAACGCGACTACGGGCAGGAAGCGATCGAGATCCTGCTGCAGACGATGGAGAACCACCGCGACGACCTGGTGGTGATCCTCGCTGGCTACAAGGACCGGATGGACACCTTCTTCGGCAGCAATCCGGGGATGGCCTCTCGCATCGCGCACCACATCGACTTCCCCGACTACAGCGAGTCGGAGCTCATGCAGATCGCAACCCTGATGCTGCAGGGCCTGAACTACCGCTTCGACGACGAGGCCGAGCCGGCCTTCGCACGCTATGTCGGCCTGCGGCGCCAGCAGCCGCACTTCGCCAACGCCCGCTCGGTGCGCAACGCACTCGACCGCATCCGGCTGCGCCATGCCACCCGCCTGTTCGACGATGACAGCGCGCTGACGCGCGATCAGCTCTGCACGCTGCAGGCGCAAGACATCCTGGCCAGCCGCGTGTTCGAGACGGCCAGCCTCGAAGGAGACTGACATGGGCATCGACGCGCTCATCTTCGACGTGGACGGCACCCTCGCCGACACCGAGGAAGCCCACCGCGTGGCCTTCAACCTGGCATTCGATCGCTACGGTCTGGGCTGGAGCTGGAGCCGCACCGAGTACCGCGGCCTGCTCGACGTCACCGGCGGCAAGGAGCGCATCACCAGCTACATCCAGTCGCTGCCGATCGCACCGACCGACCGGCGCCGCCTGCTGGAGCTGGTGCCGCACCTCCACCGCGAGAAGACGCGCTTCTACAGCTCGATGGTGAACGACGGCGGCATCGTGCTGCGCGACGGCGTGGCGCGACTGCTCGAAGAATCCCTGCATGCCGGTCGACGTCTCGCGATCGCCAGCACCACCAGTGCGGTCAATGTCGACGCCCTGCTGCAGTCGACCCTCGGCGCTCGCGGACTGGAGATGTTCAGTGTGATCGCCTGTGGCGACCAGGTGAAGCAGAAGAAGCCCGCCCCCGATATCTACCAGCTCGCGCTGCGAACGCTCGGTCTCACGGCCGACCGCGCCGTGGCGTTCGAGGATTCGTCCAACGGCCTGCGCTCCGCCGTCGCGGCCGGCCTGTGGACCGTGATCACACCGACCTTCTGGACCGAGGGCAGCGATTTCACCAGCGCCGGCCTGGTGTTGCCGCGCCTCGGCGACCCCGAGAAGCCCCTGAGCGACGAGCCCGGCCGTCAGCTGCAGAGATCCGCCTGGCTGAGTTTCGACGAACTGTGCGCACTGGCCCGCCCCGCTGCACCGCTGGACAGCGTCCAGGCCCTTTACCGGGGAATCGCCTGATGAGCGCCATCCGCATCGCGCCCAGCCTGCTGTCGGCCGACTTCGCCCGTCTCGGTGACGAGGTCCGATCCGTCATCGAGGCCGGTGCCGACCTGATTCATTTCGACGTGATGGACAACCACTACGTGCCGAACCTGACCATCGGCCCGCTGGTATGCCAGGCCATCAAGCCGCACGCCACGGTGCCGATCGACGTGCACCTGATGGTGAAGCCCGTCGACGCGCTGATCCCGATGTTCGCGCAGGCCGGCGCCGACATCATCTCCTTCCATCCCGAGGCGAGCGAGCATGTCGACCGGACGATCCAGCTGATCCGCTCGCACGGCATCAAGGCAGGCCTGGTGCTGAACCCGGCCACGCCCTTGAACGTGCTGGATCACGTCCTGGATCAGCTCGATCTGGTGCTGCTGATGTCGGTCAACCCCGGCTTCGGCGGCCAGAGCTTCATCGAGGGCACGCTGCCGAAGATCGAAGCGGTGCGCCGGCTGATCGATCGCAGCGGCCGCGATGTGTGGCTCGAGGTCGACGGCGGCGTGAAGGTCGACAACGCCCAGCGTGTCGGCGCCGCCGGGGCCGACACGCTGGTCGCCGGCTCGGCGGTGTTCAACAGCGCCAGCTACGCCCAGGCGATCGCCGGCATCCGCGACAACGCCCGCCTGGGGCAACGCGCATCGAACCGCATGGCGGGCGACGGGGCGACATGATGAACTTCGACGCCATCGCCTTCGACCTCGACGGCACGCTGGTCGACAGCGCACCCGACATTGCGCACGCGCTGAATGCCGGCCTGGACGAGGTGCGCCTGCAGCGCTTCGATCTCGCCCGCGTGCGCGGCTGGATCGGCGACGGCCCGGACGCGCTCATCGCGCGAGCGATGAATGCGCAGGACCTCGACGCGGTCAGCACCGCGCTGCTGACGCCGCGCGTGCGCGCCGCATTCGATCGCGCCACGCTCGCGGCGCCGCTGCAGCATGGCCAGGTCTACGACGGCATCGCCGAGCTGCTGGCGCAGCTGAAGCCGCACCGACCACTCGCCGTCGTGACCAACAAGCCGACCCGGCTCGCCCGTGCCGTGCTGGAGGCTGCCGGGCTGCTGGACTGCTTCGCCACCGTGCACGGCGCCGACACGAAGGCGCAACGCAAGCCTTCGCCACTGCTGCTGGAAAACGCGGCAGACCAGCTCGGCGTCTCGACGGGTCGCCTGCTGATGGTGGGCGACAGCATCCTCGATCTGCGAGCGGCCCACGCGGCGGGCGCGCAGGCCGCGCTGGTGCAGTGGGGCTACGGTCACCTGACCGTGCCCGAGACCCTCGACGCCTGGCGCGTGGCGACGCCGGCGCAGCTGGCGGCCCGACTGCACCTGCAGTCCGCCCCCTGAGCCCAGAACACCTAAGGAGACCGTCATGCCCACTGGAGGAAAGTCGACCCTCACGCAGTTCCTCATCGAGGAACGGCGCAAGCACCCCGCCGCGACCGGCGAGCTCAATGCACTGATCACCGACGTGTCGCTCGCCTGCAAGGCGATCTCGCGCAAGGTGGCGTTCGGCGGGCTGGCCGGCGTGCTGGGCAGCGCCGGCTCCGGCAACGTGCAGGGCGAGGAGCAGAAGACGCTCGATGTGCTGAGCAACACGATGTTCCTGCGCGCCACCGAATGGGGCGGGCACGTGGCCGGCATGGTGTCCGAGGAGCTGGAGGCGCCGTACACGCTGCCGCCGCAGTACGCCCGGGGCAAGTACCTGCTGATGTTCGACCCCCTGGACGGCTCGTCGAACATCGACGTCAATGTCACCGTCGGCAGCATCTTCGCGATCCATCGTGCGCCGCAGCCACGCCAGGACCCGCAACCGCAGGACTACCTGCAGCCGGGCACGACGATGGTCTGCGGTGGCTACGCGATCTACGGGCCGTCGACGATGCTGGTGCTGACGCTGGGCGACGGCACGCACGCCTTCACGCTCGACCCGCAGCTCGGCGAGTGGGTGCTGAGCCATCCGAACCTTCGCATCCCCGAGAAGACCCGCGAGTTCGCGATCAACGCGTCGAACAGCCGCTTCTGGGAGCCGGCCGTCAAGCGCTACGTCGACGAGTGCCTGGCCGGCAGCACCGGCCCGCGCGGCACCGACTTCAACATGCGCTGGATCGCATCGCTGGTCGCCGAGACCCACCGCATCCTGATGCGCGGCGGTGTCTTCCTCTACCCGCGTGACAGCAAGGATCCGAACAAGGCCGGCCGACTGCGCCTGCTTTACGAGGCCAACCCGATCTCCTTCCTGATCGAGCAGGCCGGCGGCATGGCGAGCACAGGCCGCAAGCGCCTGCTGGAGGTGCAGCCGGAAGACATCCATCAGCGCATCGGCTTCGTGTTCGGCTCGACCGAGGAGGTGGCCCGCATCGAGGCCTACCACCGCGACGAACCTCCGACCCCCTACAACTCGCCGCTGTTCGGCAAGCGCGGCCTGTTCGCGGAAGCCGGCTGACACGGCAACCGCCGCCCGTTCTTCTCCTTCTTCATAGGCGCAGCCATGTCCGCATCGCATCCCATCATCGCCATCACCGGCTCGTCGGGTGCAGGCACCACGTCGGTGACCCGCACCTTCGAGAACATCTTCCGCCGCGAAAGCATCCGCTCCGTCATCATCGAGGGCGACAGCTTCCACCGCTATGACCGCAAGGCGATGAAGGCGGCGATGGCGGAACACGAGACCGCCGGCAACCCGCACTTCAGCCACTTCGGCGAAGATGCCAACCTGTTCGCCGAACTCGAGCAACTGTTCCGCGGCTACGGCGAATCCGGCACGGGCCAGGCGCGCAAGTACCTGCACAACGCCGAGGAGGCAGCCCCCTACAAGCAGGAGCCCGGCACCTTCACCCCCTGGGAGACGCTGCCGGACAGCGAACTGCTGTTCTACGAGGGGCTGCATGGCGGGGTGAAGACCGACAAGGTCGACATCGCTCGGCATGCCGACCTGCTGATCGGCGTGGTGCCGGTCATCAACCTCGAATGGATCCAGAAGCTGCACCGCGACCGGAACGCGCGCGGCTACTCGACCGAGGCCGTCACCGACGTGATCCTGCGCCGCATGCACGAGTACGTGCACTACATCTGTCCGCAGTTCACGCGCACCCACATCAACTTCCAGCGCGTGCCGGTGGTCGACACCTCCGACCCGTTCATCGCCCGCACCATCCCGACGGCGGACGAAAGCCTGGTCGTGATCCGCTTCGCCGACCCGCGCGGATTCGACTTCCCCTACCTGCTGAGCATGCTGCACGACTCCTTCATGTCGCGCGCCAACACGCTCGTTGTACCGGGCGGGAAGATGGAGCTGGCGATGCAGCTGATCTTCACGCCGATGGTGATGCGCCTGATCGAGCGGCGCAAGAAGCGGCTCGCGGCCTGATCGCAGCGCGGCGCATCGTGCCGCCCCGCCATCGGCGCGACCCCCAAGAACCTCATCCCCGGGCTCCCCCATGAACGCTACACCCGACACCCTGGCCCTGCGCAGCCAATGCGCCAATGCCATCCGCGCCCTCGCGATGGACGCCGTGCAGGCAGCCAATTCCGGCCATCCCGGCATGCCGATGGGCATGGCCGATATCGCCGAGGCGCTCTGGCGTCACCACCTGAAGCACGACCCGGCCGATCCGAAGTGGATCGACCGCGACCGCTTCGTCGTTTCGAACGGCCACGGGTCGATGCTGCTGTACGCGCTGCTGCACCTGAGTGGCTACGACCTGCCGATCGACGAGCTCAAGCGCTTCCGCCAGCTGCACTCGCGCACGCCGGGCCACCCCGAGATCGACGTCACGCCCGGTGTCGAAACCACCACCGGCCCGTTGGGCCAGGGGATCAGCAATGCCGTCGGCATGGCACTGGCCGAGAAGCTGCTGGCCGACGAGTTCAACCGCCCGGGCCATGCAGTGATCGATCACCGCACCTACGTCTTCCTCGGCGACGGCTGCCTGATGGAAGGCATCAGCCACGAGGCCTGTTCGCTGGCCGGCACCTGGCAGCTGAACAAGCTGATCGCCTTCTACGACGACAACGGCATCTCGATCGACGGCGACGTGAAGGGCTGGTTCTCCGATGACACGCCGGGCCGCTTCGAGGCCTACGGCTGGACGGTGCTGCGGGATGTCGACGGACACGACTTCGCGGCGCTCGACCGTGCCATCGCGCAGGCCCAGGCCTCCGACAAGCCCGTGCTGGTGTGCTGCAAGACGCGCATCGGCCAGGGTTCGCCGAATCGCGCCGGCACCGCCAAGGCTCACGGCGAGGCGCTGGGCGAGGCCGAGATCGCGCTGACGCGCCAGGCACTGGGCTGGACGGCGGCGCCGTTCGATATCCCCGAAGCGATCGAGCAGGCCTGGTCGGCGCTGGAGCCCGGCGCTCGCCGGCGGCGCGACTGGAACGACCGATTCGGCGCCTATGCGAAGGCCTATCCCGAACTGGCCGCGGAACTGCTGCGCAGGCTGTCCGCGACGCCCGCACTCGACCACAGGACCGAGGCTGCACTGGCGTCGGCGATCGAGGGCGCAGAGGCCCGGCATGCCGCCGTGGCCACCCGCAAGGCCTCGCAAGACGTGCTGCAGGAGGTGGGACCAGCCATGCCCGAGCTGCTGGGCGGCTCGGCCGACCTGACCGGCTCCAACCTCACGGACTGGAAGGGCCACCGTCCGCTCAAGGGGCGCGGCACCGGCAACCACGTGCACTACGGCGTGCGCGAGTTCGGCATGGCCGCCATCATGAACGGCGTGGCGCTGCACGGCGGATACCGGCCCTTCGGCGGTACGTTCCTGACCTTTGCCGACTATGCGCGCAATGCCATCCGCATGTCGGCGCTGATGCACCTGCCGGTCGTCTACGTCTTCACGCACGACTCCATCGGTCTCGGCGAAGACGGCCCGACCCATCAGCCGATCGAGCATGCGTCGAGCCTGCGGCTGATCCCCAACGTCGACGTCTGGCGCCCGGCCGACGCGACCGAGACGGCCGTCGCGTGGCGCCAGTCGCTGCGGCGCGATGACGGCCCCAGCTGCCTGCTGCTGTCGCGCCAGGCCCTGCCACACGGCGGTGACGGGCGCGAACGCATCGAGAACATCGCGCGCGGTGCCTACGTGCTGCGACGCCCCGAGGGCGAGCGCGTCGCGCTGCTGGCGAGCGGCTCGGAGATCGGCATCGCACTGCAGGCCGCCGCGCTGCTGGCGGCTGACGGCATCCCCGCGCGCGTCGTGTCGGTGCCCTGCCTCGACGCCTTCGATCGCCAGGACGCCGCCTACCGCAGCGCGGTGATCCCGCGTCACCTGCCGCGTCTGGCGATCGAGGCTGGCAGCACCGGTCTGTGGTGGAAGTACGTGGGCGAGCGTGGCGACGTGATCGGTCTCGACCGCTTCGGCGAATCGGCGCCGGCCGCGCAATTGTTCAAGTTGTTCGGACTCACGGCCGAGGCCGCCGCCGAGCGCGCGCGACAGCTGGTCCGTCCGCAAGGCGCCATCGCGGCCGACAGCGAGTTCGGCACCGAACTGAACGCCGTGCTGTCGTCCAACTGAGCCGTTCCCGCCCCCCTCTCCCCTTCACTCCCATTTCACGAAGAGGCTGCCTTGACCACACGCATCGCCATCAACGGCTATGGCCGCATCGGCCGGAACGTTCTCCGCGCGCTGTTCGAATCCAAGCGCACCGGCGCGGCACGCGACATCGAGATCGTCGCGATCAACGATCTGGGCAATGCCCAGACCAACGCCCACCTGACCCGCTTCGACACCGTGCACGGTCGCTTCGGCCTGCCGGTCAGCCACGAGGGATCGGACCTGGTGGTGGATGGGCATCGCATCCACGTCAGCTCGATCCGCAGCCCCGCCGAACTGCCCTGGAAGCAGCACGGCATCGACATCGTCATGGAGTGCACAGGGCTCTTCACCAGCAAGGCCAAGGCCGGGGCTCACCTGGCCGCCGGGGCGAGGAAGGTGCTGATCAGCGCGCCCGGCGGCGCCGACGTGGATGCGACCGTCGTCTACGGCGTCAACCACGGCGTGCTGCGGGCCGGGCACACCGTGGTGTCGAACGCCTCCTGTACCACCAACTGCTTGGCACCGGTGGCCAAGGTGCTCAACGACGGCATCGGCATCGCCAACGGCCTGATGACCACGGTGCACAGCTACACCAACGACCAGGTGCTGACCGACGTGTACCACGAGGACCTGCGCCGCGCGCGCAGCGCCACGCAGTCGATGATCCCCACCAAGACCGGCGCCGCCGCAGCGGTGGGCCTGGTGCTGCCCGAACTGGCTGGCCGACTCGACGGCTTCGCGGTGCGCGTGCCGACCATCAACGTCTCGCTGGTCGATCTGGTGTTCACTGCCCAACGCGATACCAGCGTCGACGAGGTCAACGCGCTGATGAAGACGGCCGCGGCCACGGGCCCGCTGGCCGGCGTGCTGGGCTACACCGACGAGCCGCTGGTGTCGATGGACTTCAATCACGACGCGCGCTCCAGCGTGTTCGACGCGAGCTGCACCAAGGTCTCGGGCCGGCTCGTGAAGGTCTGCGCCTGGTACGACAACGAGTGGGGCTTCAGCAACCGCATGCTCGACACCGCCCTGGCGATGGCCCGGGCCTGAAGGCGAACGCGGAGCGCGACATGGCCTTCATGACCCTGGACCAGATCAACCTGCGCGGCCAGCGGGTGTTCATCCGCTGCGACTTCAACGTGCCGCTCGATGCCGCCGGTCGCATCACCGACGACACCCGCATCCGCGCCAGCATCCCCGGCATCCGCCACGCGCTGACCCAGGGGGCGCGCGTCATGCTCGCCTCGCACCTCGGTCGACCCGGCGAGGGCGCACTGACGCCGGCCGACTCGCTCGCACCGGTAGCGCGCCGTGTCGGTGAACTGCTCGACCGCGAGGTGCCGCTGATCGGCGACTGGCTCGCACGGCCTTTCGACGTCACCCCCGGGCAGGCCGTGATGCTGGAGAACTGCCGCGCCAATGTGGGCGAAAAGGCCAACTCGCGCGAGCTGGCGCTGCGCATGGCCGAACTGTGCGATGTCTATGTGAACGACGCCTTCGGCACCGCCCACCGCGCCGAGGCCACGACGGAAGCCCTGGCGCGCGTTGCCCCGGTGGCCTGCGCCGGCCCGCTGATGGCGTCGGAGCTGAACGCGCTCGGACGCGCACTGGCTCGGCCGGCCCGGCCTCTGGCGGCCATCGTCGGCGGTTCGAAAGTGTCGACCAAGCTGTCGGTGCTGAAGTCGCTGGCCGACCAGGTCGAGTTGCTGGTGGTCGGTGGCGGCATGGCCAACACCTTCCTGCTGGCCGCCGGGCAGAAGGTGGGCAAGTCGCTGTGCGAGCCGGACATGGTCGAGACGGCCGCGCAGGTGGCCTCGACGCTCGCAGCGCGCGGCGCCGAGCTCTTCATGCCGATCGACGTGGTGACCGCCACCGAGTTCTCCGAGCACGCCATCCCGGCGATCAAGGCGCTGAGCGAGGTCGGGCCCGACGACCTGATCCTCGACTTCGGTCCTCGGTCGATGCAGGCCCTCGTCGAGCGACTGGCGCCCTGCAAGACCATCGTGTGGAACGGCCCGCTGGGCGTGTTCGAGATCGAGCAGTTCTCCTACGGCACCCGCACGCTGGCCACCGCCATCGCCGCATCGCAGGCCTTCTCGATCGCCGGTGGCGGCGACACCGTCGCCGCGATCAACCGCTTCGACGTGGCCAAGGACATCGACTATGTCTCCACCGCCGGCGGTGCCTTCCTCGAGTTCCTCGAGGGCAGAACGCTGCCCGCTGTGAAGGCGCTCCAGGACCGCGCCGCCTGAGGCCCCGTCCCGCCCCTTCCCGATCCTGACGAACCCCGCAACCGGAGCCGACCCATGGCCATGATTTCCCTGAGACAGCTGCTCGACCACGCCGCCGAGCACGGTTATGGCGTACCCGCCTTCAACGTGAACAACCTGGAGCAGATCCAGGCCATCATGCAGGCTGCCCAGAAGACCGACAGCCCGGTGATCCTGCAGGCCTCTGCCGGCGCACGCAAGTACGCCGGCGAGCCCTTCCTGCGCAAGATGGTCGAGGCCGCCGCCGAGATGTACCCCGACATCCCGATCGTGATGCACCAGGACCATGGCGCCAGCCCGGCTGTATGCATCCAGTCGATCCGCTCCGGATTCACCAGCGTGATGATGGACGGCTCGCTGCTCGAAGATGCCAAGACGCCGGCCAGCTACGAGTACAACATCGACGTGACGCGCCGCGTGGTCGACATGGCGCATGCGATCGGCGTGTCGGTGGAGGGCGAACTCGGCTGCCTGGGTTCACTCGAGTCCGGCATGGCCGGCGAAGAGGACGGGGTCGGCGCTGAAGGCGTGCTGACCCACGAGCAAATGTTGACCGACCCGGAGCAGGCGGCCGACTTCGTGGCCAAGACGGGTGTCGATGCGCTGGCCATCGCCATCGGCACCAGCCATGGCGCCTACAAGTTCAGCCGCAAGCCGACCGGCGACATCCTCGCGATCGACCGCATCAAGGCGATCCACGCGCGCATCCCGAACACGCACCTGGTGATGCACGGCTCGTCGTCGGTGCCGCAGGAATGGCTGGCGATCATCCGCGAGCACGGCGGCGACATCAAGGAGACCTACGGCGTGCCGGTCGAGGAGATCCAGGAAGGCATCCGCTTCGGTGTGCGCAAGGTCAACATCGACACCGACATCCGGCTGGCGATGACCGGTGCGATGCGCCGCGCGATGGGCAAGGACCGCAGCGAGTTCGATCCACGCAAGTTCCTGAAGGACGCCACCGCCGCGGCGCGCGACGTGTGCGTCGACCGCTTCCAAGCCTTCGGCTGCGCCGGCATGGCCTCGAAGATCAAGCCGGTGTCGCTGGAAGCCGGCGCGAAACGCTACGCCTGAGCTGAATCGGCTCACGCCGTCACGGGGTGCCCTGGGCACCCCGTTTTCATTTGATCGGGATGGTCAGCGCCCGGTCGATCGGCACGGCGGTGACGCTGTTCTGCGGCGAACCCTCGATCACCCGATCGGAATAGGTCAGGTAGACCAGGGTGTTGCGCGCCCGATCGACCATGCGTACCACGTGCAGGCGCTTGAACACCAGCGACTGGCGTTCGCTGAACATCTCTTCCTGCTCCGGCAGGGGCTTCAGGAAGCTGATGGCGCCGGTCTGCCGGCAGGCGATCGAGGCCTCCGCCTTGTCCTCGGCCAAGCCGACGGCTCCCTTGATGCCGCCGGTCTTGGCGCGCGAGACGTAGCAGGTCACGCCAGCGACCTTGGGGTCGTCGTAGGCATCGACCACGATCTTGTGGTCCGGCCCGATCAGCTTGAACACGGTATCGACCTCGCCGACCTGCTGCGAGCTCGCGCTCGCCGTCACACCGAGCCCCGCGGCCAGCAGCAGGAAGGTCATCGTTCTCATCGCTCTCTCCTGACGGCGCACAGCGGCCGCCCTGGTTTCACAGGCGGTCGGACACGCCCACGCGCACCGGCGGCACCGGTCCGCGGACTTCGGCCGGCCGCACGATACCTGCCACGGCATGGCTGCGATCGGCCGTGTCACGCGGTGTGGCCGCGGCCAGCGGCCGACCATCCCGGCCGACGAGACTGGCCACGACCGGCTCGTTCGCCTTGACGCCGCGCCGCGTGACGACGGCCACCTCACCGCTGGCCAGCTTGACGTAGCTGCCGGGCGGGTACATGCCGAGCGACTTGATGACGGCCGAACCCACCACATCGGGCCGCCCGTCCGGCCCCAGGCAGGCCGCACGCGCCGCCAGGGTGGCCGGCATCCCGGCCCGGAATCGGCGCGAACTCATCTTGGCGGTGAAGACATCGACGCGACGCACCACGCTGGCCAGGCGCTGGGTCGGGCTGAGCGCCGCGAAGCCGGTCTCCGGCGGCGGATCGGTGTGGTGCAGTTCGACGATCTCGAGCCAGACCGGATCCTGCACACCGACCTGCCGCAGCAACTGGGCACCGGCCTGCGCATGACCGTCGATGACGCGCCGCTGGTCCAGCGTCGGAGTGCGCTCGCGATGGATCAGCTCGTTCTGCAGCTCCATCATGCTGAGGTTCATTGTCAGCGTCGCGAGCGCGGCGGATTGGCGCTCGGCATCCCCGACGTTCAGATGGTGGAGGCACAGGTCGACCACCACCGCGCAGAACAGCGCGTGCTGGCTGCTGTAGTGATCCTGCACCCGCTGCGCGCTCTGCACCTGCAGGTAGAGCGCCATGTCGGCGTCGCGCTCGACCAGTGCCCGGATGCGCCGGCCGACCCCATCGATCAGCGAGACCCACGCCCCTTCCTGGCCAGGCGCCCGCAACAGCGTGAGCAACTGGTGGTGGATCGCTGTCAGGTCGGACGGCAGGGCTGCCTGCGAAGGGGACACTAGGTCGTCGCCGGCTGCCGCACTGGGCTCGGAAGGCTCCGGGTAAGAGGTCAGCGAGTTCAATCGGGGAATCTCCGGTGTGTCACGCTCAGCGTCCACCCGCAAATGTAACCGTGCCGATCACTCGTACATCAGTCGAACCTCATTCCCCTACAGAAGCGGAGCGAACGCCATCGCCTCGCCCAGGCGCACTGCCCGTCCGGGCTCCCAGCCCGGATCGAAGCGGACCGAACCCTGCGGAAACAGTGCCACGACGGTCGACCCCAGCAGGAACCGCCCCATCTCCTCACCCTGCCGCAGCCGCAGTTCGCGGTCGGCATAGCGCCACTCGCGCAGCCGGCCGCTGCGCGGGGGATTCACCTGGCCGTGCCAGACCGTGGCCATGCTGCCGACGATGGTCGCCCCCACGAGCACCAGCACGAAGGGCCCCAGCGGTCCGTCGAACTCGCAGACCACCCGCTCGTTGCGCGCGAACAGCCCCGGGACACCGCGCGCGGTGACCGGGTTGACCGAAAACAGGTCCCCCGGCACGTGATCATGCGCAGCAGCCGGCCGTCGCAGGGCATGTGGATGCGGTGGTAGTCACGCGGACTGAGGTAGAGCGTGGCGAACTGCCCGTCCTGGAAGCGCGCCGCCAGCTCCGCGTCGCCACCGACCAGCGCGCGGGTCGAATAGTGGTGCCCCTTGGCCTGGAAGATCTGGTCGCGCTCGATCGCGCCGAACTGGCTGATCGCGCCGTCGACCGGACACACCAGTTCGGCCGACGCCAGCGGGCGGGCGCCCGGGCGCAGCGCCCGGGTGAAGAAGTCGTTGAAGCGGGTGTAGCGGGCGATGTCGGGCTCGGCCGCCTCGCTCATGTCGACCCGGTACTTGCGGACGAAGCGACGGATGATGGCGGTCGTGATGCCGCCCCAGCGCCCCGAGGCCACGAAGCCGGCAAACACCGTCAGCGCCCGCTGGGGCACCAGGTACTGCAGCAGCACGGGAAGTCGTTCGGACACGAGGCAAGGACACGGAGCGGAGGCGCAGCAGTGTAGCGAGCGCCGAGCCGCGTCCGCGGCACGATCGGCTCGGTCATTCCGTCAGCGGAAGCTCCAGCGTGAACTCGGCGCCCCCGTCCGGGTGGTTGCGCGCACTCAGCGTGCCACCGTGCTGCTCGACGATGCCGTAGCTGATCGACAGACCCAGGCCCGTGCCCTTGCCCACCGGCTTGGTGGTGAAGAAGGGGTCGAAGATGCGCGTCAGGTGCTCGGACGGGATGCCGGGTCCGTTGTCGCGCAGGCGCAGGCGGACCCGCGAGCCGTCCTGCTCGGTATCGATCCACAGCACCGGGCTCTCGCCAGCACGGCTGGCCGCGGCGTCGCAGGCGTTCTGCAGCAGGTTCATCAGCACCTGCTGCAGCTGGCCCGCACTGCCGGTCACCGTGCAGGGAGGGCCCGGCGTCCATTTCATTTCGAAGCTGGGCGCGGTGCCCTTGCTGACCCAATGGATCGCCCGTTCGATCACGTCGTTCAGCAGCACCGGCACACGCGCCTCCGGGTCCATCGCCGAGAAGCGCTTCAGACCGTTGACGATGTCGGCGGTGCGTTGCGCGCCCTCGAGCGTGCCCTCGATCAGCGACGGCAGGTCATTCAGCAGGTGCTCGATGCGCAGCTTGCTGCGCATCTCGGCGAGCCGGGCCGGCGGCTCGTCCGCATGCACGGCCTCCAGGTAGGTTCGCAGCCGGTCGCTGTAGCGGCTGAGCGCATGGACGTTGCCGAGCACGAAGCTGATCGGGTTGTTCAGCTCGTGCGCCACGCCGGCCACCAGCCGGCCCAGCGAGGCCATCTTCTCGGAGTGGAGCAGCTGCTGCTGCGCGCGCTTGAGCGCCTCGTGCGCGGTGCGCAGCTCGTGGAAGGCCCGCTTGATCTCGGCCGTAGGGCGGCCGACGAACACCGTACCGACGCGCCGGCCGTTCGGCGCGATGCGCGGCGTGCAGTTGGCGTCGACCGGCACGCTCTGCCCCTGCGCATCGAGCAGGTTCAATTCGACGGCCTCGCCTTGCCGCGACGGCGTCGCGTTGGCCAGCACCTGGCGCACGCTTTCGCCGCTGGCCTCGTCGGCCAGCAGGTCGTGGAACAGCATGCCGCGCAGCGTGGCATCGCTGCGACCGACCAGCTCGCGCAGGGCGGCATTGGTCTCTTCGATCACGCCGTGTTCGTCGCACACCAGCAGCACATCCGACATGGCGGACAACACGCTGAAGATGAACTGCTGGGATTGCTCGAGCTCGGTGTTCTTCTGCTCGAGCTCGATCTCGTCGAGCACCAGCTGTGAATACACCTCGTCCATCTTCTGGATGACGTCCATCCAGGTCGATTCGTCGACGCCCTCGATCTGGCCGGGTTGCCCCGCGTCGGTGGCTGCCGGCGGGGCACTCAGCGAGGGACGGGGAGGCAGGGAGCGGGCCATCGAGACAGGGGCGCGAGCGAATGAATATCCATTTGAGCACGATGCATGCCCAGCGACGCTCCCCATGTCCGCACCGCTGGCCGATGGGTCAGAAGTTGGCCGTCAGCGTCAGGCGCAGACTCCGCGGTTCGACGGGGTGGAAATGGATGTCGTCCACGCCGCCGGCCGGTTCCCCCTGCAGGCGGGACGGGTAGTAGTAGTCGATGTCGCTGGCCTTGCGGTCGAACAGATTGAAGACATCCAGCGCGAGCTTCACGTCCGTGCTGACCTTGTAGCCGACACGCAGGTAGGCCAGGGTCGTGGCACTCGATCGCACGCTGTTGTCCTCGATCAACGGTCGGGGCCCGAAATAGCGCAACTGAAACTGCCCGAACCAAGGCCCCAGGTCGGTCACGGTCACGCCCAGCGAAGCGACCCGGTTCACCGCACCCGGGATGTGGTTGCCGACCGTCGGATCGGGATCGTCCTCGCTGAAGCGCGCCCGCGAGGCCGCGAGATCCAGATCGAACAGCAGCCAGGGTCGGACCACGTAATGGTTGTTCCATTCGATGCCGTAGCGCTTGCTGGCCCGGTTGGGTTCGGTCTCGCCGGCATCACCGACGAACAGCAGTTCGGAGTCCAGCTTCAGGTGCCAGAGCGCCAGAGAACTCTGCAGACCCGGCACGAGTTCGGTGCGAAGGCCGAGTTCCCCGCCCTTGGAGCGAACCAGCGGGTCGACCGCCTGGACTGCCACGGTCGGATCCTTGGCCGCGACCTTGGCGGTCGCACCGCGTGCGTCGTTGCTGTGATAGCCGTAGCCGTAGTTCGCGAAGTACTCGGTCTTGCTCCACGGGCCGAAGATCAGCGACAGCTTGGGCGACGCGATGCTGTCGTTCTTCTTGCCGCTGTTCTGGGGAATCGAGCTGTCCACGTCGAACGCGAACCGATCGAACCGCAAGCCCGCCACGCTGCGCAACCACGGCAGCCATTGCGTGGCGTTCTCGCCGTAGACCCCGACGCTGGTCTCGCGAACGCGTGACTCCTGGGTGGTACTGACGCGCTGCCGCGCCACGTTGCCGTACAGGCCCACGGGATCGAGCCGGTCGTGCCGGACCTGTGCCCCGAGGGTGTTGATCACCTCGCGGCCCTCGAAGCTCATGTTCCAGCTCCGGCTGGTGTTCAGGCCGACCACCTTGCGGCGTTCCGCCTGCTCGAACTGGTCACCGTTCGCCACGGTCGGGTCGAGGTCCACCGGGTTCTCGAGGAAGAAGGTGAAGTTGGAGAAGAGGTTCAAGCGCGACTGGACGGCATAGGCGCTGAACTTGAAGCTGCCGTCGTCGAGCTTCTGCGTCAGGTCGTACGAGAGGCTGTAGCGCGAGGTCTCGCCGCCATCGGTGGGATCGAACGCGCCGAAGCGCCCGATCAGGCCCTGGTCGACGGCACGCTTTGGAATCTGGTCGGTGGAACTCCACTGGGCCGAATAGCCCATCGCGGTGATCACGGACCGCGTCTGGGCGTCGCCGAAGCTGTAGCGCAACACACCGTTCAGGCGGCGGAAATTTTCGGGGTTGTCCCAGGGCCCGTCGTTGTGCCCGGCCTCCAGCGCATAGAGCAACTGCCCATCGCCCACAGCACCGGAGTTCGCCAGCAGGCCCCTGCGGTAGCCGTTCTCGCCGAAGGTGATCGAGCCGATGCCCTTGGGCAGCGTGTCGACCAGGCGGATGTGCGCGGCGCCGGCCGAGGCGAAGTCGCCCTCCTCCGCGTAATAGGGCCCCTTGCGGTAGTTGATGCGATCGACCAGCTCCGGGATCAGCCAGTTGAGATCGCTGTAGCCGTGACCATGGGCGTGCGTGGGCATGTTGACCGGCATTGCGTCGACGAAGGTCGCGAAGTCGGTGCCGTGGTCGAGGTTGAAGCCCCGCAGGTAGTACTGGTTGGCCTTGCCGTCCCCGCTGTGCTGCGACACGATGACGCCCGGCACGAACTCCAGCACCTCGGCCGGCCGCAGCGTCGGGCGGTTCTCGATCAGCTTGGCCGTGACGGTGCCCTGGCTTGCGGCGTCCGAACTGCCGATCGAGTTGTTGTAGTTGCCCTGCACGACGATCGGCTCGAGCTGAGTGATCGGCACCTCCGGCGCTGGTGTCTGTGCCACGGCGCTGTTGCTCAGCGCCACCAGCGAGATCGCCTGCAGCGCCAGGTTGAACGGCCATTGCCGATGGGAGGACACCGCGGCGAAGTCCCCGCTGCGAGCCTCCCGGTTGGGCTTGCTTTCGTGCATGGCTTTGTCTCCTTCCTGATCGTGTCGGCGAGCCCACGCGCCACGACGCGAGACTGGTTCAAGCCCTCCCGAACGATCTGTGTAAGATAAATTTTCTAGTGCTCATACATTATTCGTACCAGCCCGCAACAAGCAGCTGAACAACTTGTGCCGATGCAGCGCTTCGGACGCTCCCTGCCACGTACGGACAAGCGCCGATATCGGATGCATCATTCGCCGCACGAGCTGACTTGCATGGACATTGCCCGGAAGCCGCGCTTTCCAGTTGGCACACTCTCCTGCTGATCGGTTGCCGGCCTGTTCTCAGCCTGGCGTTTCCCAGGCGTGCAGGTGCATGTGAACATGCTCGCCAGCGCCATGGCGGTGACGATGGCGATGCGCCAACTGCGCGGCCTCCAGCAGTTCCACGTCGCGAGCGCCCGCTCGATGGGGCCGTCGTAGCGCAAGCTCCCCCCGG
>NZ_AZSN01000020.1:0-39726 GCF_000576225.1 Methylibium sp. T29-B
TGCTGAGGAGACAGCGACTGCGCGGCTCAGGCGCCAGTCACTGCATCTTCAGCAACTGGTATGCCAGGTGTGTGGCAGAACCGCCTGACTCACGCGGCCTCGCGTTCGACGTGACCGTGACGCGTGTACAGGAAGTCGAGCACTTCCTTGCGGTAGTGCACATAAGCGGGATCTTCGGCGAGTTCCACCCGCAGGCGCGGGCGCGCCAGGTCCACCGTCAGGATCTCGCCGATGGTGGCGGCCGGGCCGTTGGTCATCATCACCACGCGATCGCTGAGCAGTACCGCCTCGTCGACGTCGTGGGTCACCATCACGACGGTGCTGCGGGTGCGTGCCACGATCTTCAGCAACTCGTCCTGCAGATGGGCGCGGGTGAGGGCATCGAGCGCGCCGAACGGTTCGTCCATCAGCAGCACCTTGGGCTCCATCGCCAGCGCACGGGCGATGCCGACGCGCTGCTTCATGCCACCGGAGATCTCGTGGGGGCGCTTCGCGATCGCGTGCGACATGCCCACCAGCGCGAGCGCCGCCTGAGTGCGTTCCTTGAGCTGTTCCTTCGACTCGCTCGCGCCGAACACGCGCTCCACGCCGAGGTGCACGTTCTCGTAGCAGGTCAGCCACGGTAGCAGCGAGTGGTTCTGGAACACCACCGCACGCTCCGGGCCCGGTGCCGCGATCTCGCGGTTGTCGCACAGCAGCACGCCACTGCTGGGCGTCAGCAGGCCGGCGATCAGGTTGAGCAGGGTCGACTTGCCGCAGCCCGAATGGCCGATCAGCGTGATGAACTCGCCGCGCTCGATCTGCAGGTTGATCTCGCGCAGCGCATGGAAGCGGCCCTTGCGCGTGGTGAACACCATCTCGGCGTTCTGCACTTCGATGAAGCTGGTCATGGGAGTCTCCTCAATCGTCGAAGCTGAAGCGGCGTGCGATCAGCATCAGCGCCTGCTCGAGCAGCAGACCGACGATGCCGATGACGAAGATCGCGATCAGGATATGGGCCACGTTCAGGTTGTTCCACTCGTCCCAGACCCAGAAGCCGATGCCGACGCCGCCGGTCAGCATCTCGGCCGCCACGATCACCAGCCAGGCCGTTCCGACCGACAGGCGAACGCCGGTCAGCATGTAGGGCAGCACGGCGGGGAACAGGATGCGCGTCATCACCTTCCACTCGCTGAGGTTCAGCACCCGTGCCACGTTCAGGTAGTCCTGCGGCACGCGCTGCACGCCGACGGCGGTGTTGATGATCATCGGCCAGATCGAGCAGATGAAGATCGTCCAGATGGCCGCCGGATTGGCGGCCTTGAACACCAGCAGCCCGATCGGCAACCACGCCAGTGGCGACACCGGTCGCAGCAGGCTGATCAGCGGCGAGATCATGTGGTTGACGAAGCTGAAGCGCCCGAGCACGAAGCCGGCCGGAATGCCCACCAGCGCGGCAAGCCCGAAGCCCAGCGCAACGCGTTCGAGCGAGAACAGGACGTTCCAGCCGATGCCCTGGTCGTTCGGGCCGTTGTCGTAGAACGGATCGCTGAACAGCTTCGCGAACTCGGCCCAGGTGGCCGCAGGCGTCGGGAAGGCGCCGCCGTTCATCGTGAGCAGCGCCCAGATGCCGATCAGCAGGCCGGCGCCGAAGATGGGCGGCAGCACGCGCAATGCGAGCCCGCGCCAGTCGAAGGGCTCGGCCGGAAGGCGGGCCGCCGGCCTGGCCGAAGGCAGGTCGGCTACGGACGCCGCCAATGCGGGCTTGCTGACACTCACCGCGGCGGGCGTACCGGCGAGGCCGGCACCCGAGGGATCGTGGAACACGGCACTGACCATGGGGTTCTCCTTGCTTTAAGCCTTGATCTTGAATCCGTCGGCATAGGCCTTCGGGTTCTTGCCATCCCAGACCACGCCGTCGATCAGCTTGCTGCTGCGCATCGAATCCTTCGGCACATTGATCTTCATGGCGCTCGCCACGTCCTTGTAGAGCGCGATCTGGTTGACCTGCTGCGCCACGGCCAGGTAGTCCGGGTGTTCCTTCAGCAGGCCCCAGCGCTTGTGCTGCGTGAGGAACCACATGCCGTCGCTCAGGTAGGGGAAATTGACGGCCCCGTCGTTGAAGAACTTCATGTGATTGGGATCGTCCCAGGTCTTGCCGAGACCGTTCTGGTAGCGACCGAGAATGCGCTGGTTGATGGCATCCACCGAAGTGTTGATGTACGCCTTCTGCGCAACCGTCTCGGCCATCTTCATCTTGTTCTGCAGGCCGGCGTCGATCCACTGGCTGGCTTCCAGCACGGCCATCATCACTGCGCGCGTGGTGTTCGGGTTCTTCTTGACGAAGTCGTTGGTCGTTCCCAGCACCTTCTCGGGATGGTCCTTCCAGATGTCCTGCGTGGTGTTGGCCGTGATGCCGATGCCGTCCATGATGGCGCGGTGGTTCCAGGGTTCGCCCACGCAGAAGCCATCCATATTGCCCACGCGCATGTTGGCCACCATCTGCGGTGGCGGCACCGTGATGAGCTTCGCGCCGGACAGGGGGTTGATGCCGGCGGCCGCCAGCCAGTAGTGCATCCACATCGCGTGCGTGCCCGTCGGGAAGGTCCCGGCGAAGGTGTACTCCCGCTTCTCCGTCGCCATCAGCTTGGACAATGAAGGCCCGTCGACGGCGCCTTGTCCGCAAGGGCTTTCGACAGCGTGATCGCCTGACCGTTGTTGTTGAGCGCCATCAGCACGGCCATGTCCTTCTTGGGGCCGCCGGTACCGAGGTGCACGCCGTAGATCAGCCCGTAGAGGACGTGCGCCATGTCGAGCTCGCCGTTGACCAGCTTGTCGCGCACGCCGGCCCAGGACGCTTCCTTGGTGGGCACGATCTTCACGCCGTACTTCTTGTCGAAGCCGAGCACCGAGGCCATCACCACGGAGGCGCAGTCGGTCAGCGGGATGAAGCCGATCCGCACCTCGTCCTTCTCGGGCTTGTCGGAGCCGGCGGCCCAGACGGCGGATTGCAATCCAGGCACGGCGCCGACGGCGGTGGCGGCTGCAGCGGCTTTCAGCATGGTGCGGCGGCCCAGCAGGGCGCGGTTGGCGATGTCGTTCGGCATGGCATTCGGACTCCAGAAATCAGGCTCAAATGAAAAACGGCGCCATCACGACCACACAGCCCTGGAGCGGTGCGGGGTGAGACGCCGTCGTCTGCTGCGGTGTGGCCGAGCGTGGCCGCACCGGAAAGGGGATCGCCGTTGATCCTTGGGTGCACTGCAGCAAACCTCGTGCCAGAGCGGGAAGATCGAGCGCCTCAGCCCAGCATGTCGGCCACGTCGATCAGGCGTTGCGCGACCTCCGCGACCCGCAGGCCGCGGTCCATCGCTGTCTTGCGCAACCGGGCGTAGGCCTCGTCCTCGCTGAGTTGCTGGCGGCTCATCAACAAGCCTTTGGCGCGGTCGATCAGCTTGCGGTCGCTGAGCTGCGTGCGCGCGTCGGCGAGTTCGCGGCGCAGGGCTTCCTCGTGCTGAAAGCGTGCGAGCGCGACGTCGAGCACCGGTTTGATGCGCTCGGGCGCCAGGCCGGCGACGACATAGGCCGTCACGCCGGCGGCGATGGCCGCGCGACGTGGCTGGTGTCGGCGTCGTCGGTGAACAGCACGATGGGCCGGCGTTCGTCGCGCGTGGACATCACGACGTGCTCGAGCGTGTCGCGCGCCTGGCTTTGCGCGTCGACAACGATCATGTCAGGCTGGATCTGCGCGATGCGCTCGGGCAGGAAGGCATCGATCGGCAATACCGCGACGATGTTGTAGCCGTTGGCCAGCAGGCCGATGCGCAGGCTGCGCGAGCGTTCCGCCTCGACGAGTGCGTCGTCGTCGTCCGCGGCCGGGGTGAGCGATTCCGGTGCGACGATGACGATGCGCAGCGCCTGGAGAGAGGTCATGTTGGCTGCGCTGCAAGGAGCGCGCCAACGGCCACCACGCCGACGCTGGAAATGACAAGGCCCGCTCGAGGCGGGCCTTGTCACGGAGTCGGTACCGTGAGTCTAGATCGGGCTCTGTGTCGCGAAGGCGCGGCGCCACAACGCCATCGGCAGCAGCTTGCCGAGCGCGGTGGGCGGTGCGGCGTGCGGACGTTCGTCGAGCAGTTCGCGCTCCGACAGCGTGTCGAGAAACTGCATCACCGCCGAACGTGCTAGGCCGCTCTCGGCCATCAGCTGGCGCACGGTCACGTGGCGGTGGGACATCTGGTGCAGCATGCGCCGGTAGGCCGTGCGATGGAATCCTGCCGGCAGGTCGGGCCAAGCGGAAAGCTTGTACTGTTTCATGGGGCGATCTACCGGGAGCGCGGCCTCACGCCGCTGTGAACGCAGGTTAACCAGCGCGCCCGGACTGCGATAGGTCGACAGTCCCGAATATCGTGTTTTCCGTCACACCCGCCATGTGACCAAAGGAAACGAATGGCATGGTTTTGTGGCAGGGCCGGTGCTCGAGGTCACCGGAATCGCCTCACTACACTCCTGCGATGCTGATTCTCGGCTTCGAATCTTCCTGCGACGAAACCGGCGTGGCGCTGGTGGCGGCCGACCATGGCGAGCGCCCGCGACTGCTTGCCCACGCCTTGCACAGCCAGGTCGCCATGCACGAGGCCTACGGCGGTGTCGTGCCCGAACTCGCCTCGCGCGATCACATCCGTCGGGCCTTGCCGCTGACGCGACAGGTGCTTGCCGAGGCGGGCCGGGCGTTGGCCGATGTCGACGTGGTGGCCTACACGCGCGGTCCCGGGCTGGCTGGCGCGCTGCTGGTCGGCAGCGCGGTGGCCTGCGCGCTCGCCGCGGCGCTGGACCGGCCGGTGCTGGGCATCCATCATTTGGAGGGTCATCTGCTGTCGCCCTTCCTGTCGGTCGATCCGCCGCAGTTCCCGTTCGTGGCGCTGCTGGTCTCGGGCGGGCACACGCAGCTGATGCGGGTCGACGGTGTGGGCGATTACGCGTTGCTTGGCGAAACGATCGACGACGCGGCCGGCGAGGCCTTCGACAAGTCGGCCAAGTTGCTCGGCCTGGGCTACCCCGGCGGACCGGCGCTTGCCCGCCTTGCGGAGTTCGGCGACCCGACCGCCTATGCGCTGCCGCGGCCGTTGCTGCACCGGGATACGCTCGATTTTTCCTTCGCCGGACTCAAGACCGCGGTACGCACCCAGGTTCTGAAGCTCGGTGAGGGCGTCTGCGAGCAGCCGCGTGCCGACCTCGCGGCTGCCACGCAGGCCGCGATCGTGGAGGTGCTGGTGAAGAAGTCGCTCGCCGCGCTGCGGGCCACCAGGCTGCAGCGGCTGGTGGTGGCCGGTGGTGTGGGGGCGAATCGCAGCCTGCGGTCGCAGCTCGATGCCGCTTGCGCGAAGCGCGGCGTTCGTGTGCACTATCCGGAGGTGTCGCTGTGCACCGACAACGGCGCGATGATCGCGCTGGCCGCGGCCATGCGGCTGCAGGCCGGCCGCGCGACCGCACGACGCGACCACGCGTTCGACGTGCAGCCGCGCTGGCCGCTCGCCGCGCTGGACGTCGGGGTGCCCTGAGCGAGGCCCCGACGTTCGGTTCGCCGCCGGATCAGCCGACGGCGAGCTGCGTGGCCGGCTTGAGCTTCTTGGTCAGTGTCAGGCTCAGCACGCCGTTCTCCAGGCGAGCCTGGGAAGCGGACTCGTCCACCTCGACCGGCAACGTGAAGCTTCGGGCGTAGGCAGTGCGGCTGCGTTCGCGCACCAGCAACTGTTCGCCTTCGGCGGCCGGCGCGTCGGCGGGCGACGAAGCCTCGATGCTGATGCGCTTGCCGTCGATCGTGACCTTGACGTCTTCCTTCGCGACGCCGGGCATGTCGAGCTGCACGCTGTAGGTCTGCTCGGTCTCGCGCAGATCCAGTGCAGGCTGGCGGGTGACGTGCTCGGAAGCGGCGGCGGCGAAGACCCGTTCGACGTTGCCGTCGAACAGGCGGTCGAAGGCGCGGCCCAGGTTGCGGGCGTGGCCGTTGTAGGCGTGGCGGTGGGTGCGGGTGATGGGCATGACGAACATGGCGTTCTCCTAGAATCAGGTGGAAGGCAGCGAACGGCTGCCCATGCCGCCGAATTGAGAGCGGCATTTTTGTTTTCAAGGCCGTTGTATTTCGAGGCGCCGCCCTCACGCGGAGCGGCCTTTTTCGGGGGATCCCAGCGATGCGCGAGCTCATCCGGCAGCTGCCCGGCTCCAAGATCCGCGAGGTGGCCAATGCCGGGTTGGGCCGCAGCGACGTGCTGGCGTTCTGGTTCGGCGAGGGCGACGAAGTGACGCCCGGTTTCGTGCGCGACGCGGCCGTCGCGTCGCTGAAGCAGGGCGAAACCTTCTACTCGCACAACCTGGGGCTGCATGAACTGCGCGAAGCGCTGGCCGGCTATGTCGGTGCGCTCCACCGGCCGCTCGGGCCGGAGCGGATCGCCGTCACTTCCTCGGGCGTGAACGCGCTGATGATCGCGATGCAGGTCCTGGTCGGGGCCGGCGACGAGGTCGTGGCGGTCGTGCCGGTCTGGCCCAACCTGACTGCGCAGCCGGTCATTCTGGGCGCGCAGGTGACTCGCGTGCCGCTGCGGCCGCAGTCCGGCGCCTGGCGACTGGATCTGGACGAACTGCTGGCGGCGGTCACGCCACGCACCCGCGTGCTGCTGGTGAATGCGCCGAACAACCCTACCGGTTGGACGCTGAGCCGGGACGAGCAGGCGGCGATCCTGGCGCACTGTCGTCGCACCGGCACCTGGATCGTTGCCGATGAGGTTTACGAGCGGCTCTACTTCGGGGGCGGCGCGAGGGCCGGGGGGCCGCCGGCGGCGCCGTCCTTCCTCGACGTCGCCGACGCCGACGACCGCTTGCTGGTGGCGCACAGCTTTTCCAAGAGCTTCCTGATGACCGGTTGGCGGCTCGGCTGGCTGGTGCTGCCACCGGCCTTGCTGGACGCAGTGGGCAAGCTGATCGAGTTCAACACCTCGTGCGCGCCGGTCTTCGTGCAACGGGCCGGACTGGTGGCGGTGGAGGGGGCGGCGGCAACGCTGCCGAGCCTGGTCGGACACCTGCGAACCTGTCGCGACACCTTGCTGCCGGCGCTGCAGGCGCTACCCGGCTTGGAGGTGGCGGTGCCCGAGGGCGGCATGTACGCCTTCTTCCGCGTGGTGGGCGAGACGGACTCGCTGGCGTTCGCGAAGCGCCTCGTGGCCGAGGCTGGCCTGGGCCTTGCACCGGGCGCGGCCTTCGGGCCGGAGGCCGAAGGCTGGCTGCGCTGGTGCTTCGCGTCGAGCGACCCGGGCCGCCTGACGCAAGGGGTCGAACGCCTGCGGCAGGGACTGCGGCTATAATTTCGAGGTTTCGCGGCCCGCGGCTGCGTAACGTCAGCACGGCATGGGTCGGTTTCACCCGTGACCGCAAGTGGAAATCCGAAACCGTGGCACGCCGTTCCTGCGAGCGTCAGCGGTTTCATCGCAACCAGGAAACAGACATGGCAGTTGCCGACCTCAACATCTCCGAAATCGTCAAGTCGAACGCGCGCGGTGCTTCCGACACAGGATCGCCCGAAGTGCAAGTGGCCATCCTGACCGCTCGCATCAATGACCTGACCCCGCACTTCAAGACCCACGCCAAGGACCATCATGGTCGTCGCGGCCTGCTGAAGATGGTGAGCCGCCGCCGCAAGCTGCTCGACTACCTGAAGGGCAAGGACGCCGACCGCTATACCGCGCTGATCCAGAAGCTGGGCCTGCGCAAGTAAGCCGAATCGCATGACGAAGAGCCTGTCTGGCACCCCCAGCGCAGGCTCTTCGTGTTTTGGAGCAAGCCGCACGCGAGCGTCGATGTGTCATTCCAACGCGATTGCCGTTGCAGACGCGCTGGAATGGCATCCCGCTCGAGCGCTGAGCTCCCGGTGACAGGCGCCACCGATCGCGCCCCGAGTCGCCCCGGCGTACCGCGCCGGGCATCCAATTGGAGACAAGCATGAGCCTGTTCAACAAGATCACCAAGACCTTCCAATGGGGTCAGCACACCGTCACGCTGGAAACCGGTGAGATCGCCCGTCAGTCGGGGGGTGCGGTCATCGTCGACATGGACGGCACCGTGGTGCTGGCCACGGTCGTGGCCGCCAAGAACCCGAAGCCGGGCCAGGACTTCTTTCCGCTGACCGTCGACTACATCGAGAAGACCTATGCCGCCGGCAAGATCCCCGGCAGCTTCTTCAAGCGTGAAGGCCGCCCGAGCGAACTGGAAACGCTGACCAGCCGCCTTATCGACCGTCCGCTGCGCCCGCTGTTCCCGGAAGGCTTCTACAACGAGGTGCAGGTCGTCGTGCACGTGCTGTCGCTGAACCCCGAGGCGTCGGCCGACATCGCCGCGCTGATCGGCTCCAGCGCTGCGCTGGCGATCAGCGGCATCCCGTTCAACGGCCCGATCGGCGCGGCGCGCGTGGGCTACATCAACGGCGAGTACGTGCTCAACCCGGGCCCGACGCAGCTGGCCGATTCCAAGCTCGACCTGATCGTCGCCGGCACCGAGGCGGCCGTGCTGATGGTGGAGTCCGAGGCCGACCAGCTGCCCGAAGACATCATGCTCGGCGGCGTGGTATTCGGTCACGAGCAGGGCAACATCGCCGTGCGCGTGATCAATGAGCTGGTGCGCGAGGCCGGCAAGCCCGAGTGGCAGTGGACCCCGCCCGCCAAGGACGAGGACTTCATCGCCAAGGTCAATGGCCTGGGCGAAGCCAAGTTGCGCGCGGCCTACCAGATCCGTTCCAAGCAGGATCGCACGCAGGCCACCCGCGCGGCCTACGCCGAGGTGCTGGCCGCACTGGCCGCCGAAGGCGCGGCGGTCGACAAGGTCAAGGTCGAGAACCTGCTGTTCGACATCGAGGCCAAGATCGTGCGCAGCCAGATCCTGGCCGGCGAGCCGCGCATCGACGGCCGCGACACCCGCACGGTGCGTCCGATCGAGATCCGCTCCAGCGTGCTGCCGCGCACCCACGGCTCGGCGCTGTTCACGCGTGGCGAGACGCAGGCGCTGGTCATCACCACGCTGGGCACCGAACGCGACACGCAGCGCATCGACGCGCTGGCCGGCGAGTTCGAGGACCGCTTCATGTTCCACTACAACATGCCTCCTTTCGCCACCGGCGAGACGGGCCGCGTGGGCTCGCCCAAGCGCCGCGAGATCGGCCACGGCCGTCTTGCCAAGCGCGCGCTGATCCCGGTGCTGCCGAAGAAGGACGAGTTCGCCTACGCGATCCGCGTCGTCTCGGAGATCACCGAATCGAATGGCTCCTCGTCGATGGCCTCGGTCTGCGGCGGCTGCCTGTCGATGATGGACGCGGGCGTGCCGCTGAAGGCCCACGTGGCTGGCATCGCGATGGGCCTGATCAAGGACGGCAACCGCTTCGCGGTGCTGACCGACATCCTGGGCGACGAGGATCACCTCGGCGACATGGACTTCAAGGTGGCCGGCACGACCACCGGCGTGACCGCGCTGCAGATGGACATCAAGATCCAGGGCATCACCAAGGAGATCATGCAGGTGGCGCTGGCGCAGGCCAAGGAAGCGCGTCTGCACATCCTCGGCAAGATGGTCAAGGCGCTCGGCGGTGCGAAGGAAGAGCTGTCGGTGTTCGCGCCGCGCCTCTACGTGATGAAGATCAACCCCGAGAAGATCCGCGACGTGATCGGCAAGGGCGGCGCCACCATCCGCGCGCTGACCGAGGAGACCGGCACGCAGATCAACATCGAGGAAGACGGCACCATCACCATTGCGTCGACCGACGGCGACAAGGCCCAGGCGGCCATGAAGCGCATCGAGGAGATCACGGCCGAGGCCGAGATCGGCAAGGTCTACGAGGGCCCGGTCACGAAGATCCTGGACTTCGGCGCGCTGGTCAACATCCTGCCCGGCAAGGACGGGCTGCTGCACATCAGCCAGATTGCCCACCAACGCGTGGAGAAGGTCACCGACTTCCTGACCGAAGGCCAGATCGTCAAGGTCAAGGTCCTGGAGACCGACGAGAAGGGGCGCATCAAGCTGTCGCTGAAGGCGCTGCTCGAGCGGCCCGAGGGCTATGTCGAGGAAGAGCGCCCGCGCCGTGAATACGGTGACCGGGGCGATCGCGGTGACCGCGGCCGTGACCGGGGCGACCGCCCGCCGCGTCGCGAGCGTGGCGACGCGCCGCAGGCCGCGCCCGAGTCCGACGTGCCCTCGCCGCAAGCGGAGTGAGGCAGAGGATGGACGCGTCGTCGCCGGCTCGGCGCCGCTGACGACGCAGACACGCACGACGCATGCAAGCGATCGAAATCTCCCAGCCCGGCGGGCCCGAGGTGCTGCGTCTCGTCGAGCGGCCCGAGCCGGAGCCAGGGCCGGGGGAACTGCTCATCGACGTCGCCGCGGCCGGCGTCAATCGACCTGATGTGCTGCAGCGCGCCGGGGCCTACCCGCCGCCGCCCGGCGCGTCCGACCTGCCGGGACTGGAGGTGGCGGGCCGCATCGTCGGCGGCGACGCGGGTGCGCTGGCTGCGGCAGGCTTCCGGCTCGGCGACCGCGTCTGCGCGCTCACCCACGGCGGTGGCTATGCGCAGCGCTGCGTGGCGCCGGTCGGCCAGTGCCTGCCGGTGCCGGCCGGCTGGAGCGACATCGAGGCGGCCAGCCTGCCGGAGACGCTGTTCACGGTCTGGATCAACGTCTTCGAGCGGGCCCGACTCCAGCCCGGCGAGACGCTGCTGGTGCAGGGCGGTGCCAGTGGCATCGGCGTGACGGCGATCCAACTGGCCAAGGCCTTCGGTTGCAGAGTGTTCGTGACGGTCGGCGACGACGCGCGGGCGCAGGCCTGCCGCGCCATCGGCGCCGACGAGGCGATCAACTACCGGACCCGGGATTTTGTTGCCGAAGTCGAGCGCCTGACCGGAGGCCGGGGGGTCGATGTGATCCTCGACATGGTGGCCGGCAGCTACGTGGCCCGTGAACTCCGGTGTCTGGCCGACGACGGACGGCTGTCCATCATTGCGGTGCAGGGCGGCACGAAGGCCGAGTTCGACGGCGGCGCGCTGCTGCGCCGCCGGCTCACCATCACCGGCTCCACGCTGCGTCCACGCACCACCGAGTACAAGGCGGCCGTCGGTGCCGCGCTGCGCGCCCGGGTCTGGCCGCTGATCGAGGCCGGGCGTTTCAAGCCCATGATCCACAAGACGTTTCCCGCCGCGCAGGCTGCGCAGGCTCATGAGCTGATGGAGTCCGGTCAGCACGTGGGCAAGCTCGTCTTGACCTGGTGACAAGGAGAAGCCAATGAGTGACATCCGCCGCAAACTGGTGGTCGGCAACTGGAAGATGCACGGCACCCACGCCACGAACGAGGCCCTGCTCGAAGGGCTGAAGTCGGCCGGCCCCTTGCCCTGCGAGGCCGCGGTGTGCGCACCATTTCCCTATCTGGCGCAGGCGGCGGAGCGGCTGGCCCGCAGTGCGATCGCCTGGGGTGCGCAGGACTGCTCGGTGCATGAGCAGGGCGCCTACACCGGCGAGGTCTCGGTGGCGATGCTGGCCGACTTCGGCTGCCGCTACGTGATCGTCGGGCACTCGGAGCGGCGTGCCCTGCACGCCGAAAGCGATCAGCTGGTGGCCGACAAGGCCCAGGCGGCGCTGGCCAGGGGCGTGACGCCGATCGTCTGCGTCGGCGAGACACTCGCGCAGCGCGATGCAGGCGAGACGGAAGACGTTGTCAAGCGGCAGCTCTCGGCCGTGATCCATACGCTTGCGCACTGCGTTGGCGAGATGGTGGTGGCCTATGAGCCGGTGTGGGCCATCGGCACGGGCCGCACAGCCAGTCCGGAGCAGGCGCAGGCGGTCCATGCGCTGCTGCGGGCTCAGCTTGCCGCGGCCACGCCGCGCGCTGCGCAGATGAAGTTGCTCTACGGCGGCAGCGTCAAGCCCGACAACGCCGCGACGCTGTTCGCTCAGGTCGACATCGACGGCGGCCTGATCGGCGGCGCGTCGCTGAAAGCCGCTGATTTCATCGCGATCTGTCGTGCCGCGAGCACGCGCTGAACGCCGCTAGTTCTTGAATCCTGGAGTCGATCTATGCAGATGCTGTTGACGGTGATGGTGGTGGTGCAGATGCTTTCCGCGCTGGTGATGATCGGCCTGGTGCTGATCCAGCACGGCAAAGGCGCCGACATGGGCGCGTCGTTCGGCAGCGGCGCCTCGGGCAGTCTGTTCGGTGCCTCGGGCAGCGCGAACTTCCTGTCGCGCTCCACGGGTGTGTGTGCGGCGATCTTCTTCGCCTGCACGCTGGCGCTCGCCTATTTCGGCAACCTGCGTGCGAGCACCGGCGGTGGCGAGTCCATCCTGGAGCGCGCGGTTCCTGCATCGACGGCGGCGAGCGCGGCGCCAGCCTCCCAGATCCCCGGTGCGGCATCGGCTGCCGCGCCGGTCGTCGTGCCGCAAGCGCCTGCAGTCGAAGCCTCGGGGGCCGCTCAGATCCCTGCGAAGTGACAGCCAGGCGATAGCTTTCCCGACCCGCGTGGCACGGCAGCGCAAGTGGCTGTTGTCATGCTGCGAATGGCGCAAAGTCGTACCAGTTTGACGATAGAATCAGTGGCTGTCCGGTGAGCAATTCCTCATGCAATCCGGGCGGTGAATTCCGCGGTGCACGTGGCTGCGGAGCGAGTGAAGGCCGTCGTGGTGAAATTGGTAGACACGCTATCTTGAGGGGGTAGTGGCGAAAGCTGTGCGAGTTCGAGTCTCGCCGACGGCACCAAGAACAAGAAACGTTCGTTTCGGGCTGGAGCAGCATCCGGCGCAGCCCAAAGCGCCCTGACAGCAATGCACAGGGGACCGGGCGCGCTGAGCGTGTGGAGGGGTCTGGCAACAGGCCGCGTCACTGCAGCGCGCTTTGTTTTTGCCGGATGAGCGCAGCCAATCGATCGACGTACCGAGCCACGCACCACGATGAACCTCGAGTCCTACCTGCCGGTGATCCTGTTCATCCTCGTGGGCGCTGCGGTCGGCATCGCGCCGCAGTTGATCGGTTTCATCTTCGGCCCGCACCGGCCCGATGCGGACAAGAACTCTCCGTACGAGTGCGGCTTCGAGGCCTTCGAGGACGCGCGGATGAAGTTCGACGTGCGCTACTACCTCGTCGCCATCCTGTTCATCCTGTTCGACCTGGAGATCGCCTTCCTGTTCCCCTGGGCCGTTGCGCTCAAGGAGATCGGAGCGCCGGGCTTCTGGGCCATGATGGTTTTCTTGGGCATCCTGGTCGTCGGCTTTGCCTACGAATGGAAAAAAGGCGCTTTGGATTGGGAATGACCGCAATGACCAGGAGCTTCTGAGATGGGCATCGAAGGCGTTCTCAAGGAGGGGTTCATCACCACCTCCGCCGACAAGTTGATCAACTGGTCGAAGACCGGTTCGCTGTGGCCCATGACCTTCGGTCTGGCGTGCTGCGCGGTCGAGATGATGCACGCGGGCGCGGCCCGCTACGACATCGACCGCTTCGGCATGCTGTTCCGCCCCAGCCCGCGCCAGAGCGACCTGATGATCGTCGCCGGCACGCTGTGCAACAAGATGGCGCCGGCCCTGCGCAGGGTCTACGACCAGATGGCCGAGCCGCGCTGGGTGCTGAGCATGGGCTCGTGCGCGAACGGCGGCGGTTACTACCACTACAGCTATTCGGTCGTGCGCGGCTGCGACCGCATCGTGCCGGTCGATGTCTACGTGCCGGGCTGTCCGCCAACGGCCGAGGCGCTGCTCTACGGCATCCTGCAGCTGCAGGCCAAGATCCGGCGCGAAAACACCATCGCCCGCTGAACCGGACGCTGCTGCCCCTCCATGGACCACAAAATCGACCTCCTGCAGCCGGCCCTCGAAGCCGCACTGGCCGGCAAGATCCAGGCGCTGGTGCGCGATCGCGGCGAACTGACACTGACGGTGGCGGCCGCCGACTATCTGGCCGTGTGCACGACGCTGCGCGATCATGCCGAGCTGAAGCTCGAGCAGCTGATCGACCTGTGCGGTCTCGACTACTCGTCCTACAAGGACGGCGCGGGCTCGCCCTACACCGAAGGCCCGCGCTACTGCGTCGTGCTGCACCTGCTGTCGGTCAGCAAGAACTGGCGCCTGCGGCTCAAGGTGTTCTGCGCCGACGACGGGTTGCCCGTCGTGCCGTCGGTCAACGAGATCTGGGCTGCCGCAAACTGGTTCGAGCGCGAGGCCTTCGATCTCTACGGCATCGTGTTCGAGGGCCATGCTGACCTGCGCCGCATTCTCACCGACTACGGCTTCATCGGTCATCCGTTCCGCAAGGATTTCCCGACCACCGGGCACGTGGAGATGCGCTACGACGCCGAGCAGCGTCGCGTGATCTACCAGCCTGTCACGATCGAGCCGCGCGAGATCACGCCGCGCATCATCCGCGAGGACAACTACGGCGGTCTGCACTGACGCGCTGCGAGAACCCGAGTCCCTCATGGCCGAGATCAAGAACTACACCCTCAATTTCGGGCCGCAGCATCCGGCGGCCCACGGCGTCCTGCGCCTGATCCTCGAGCTCGACGGCGAGGTGATCCAGCGCGCAGATCCGCACATCGGCCTGCTGCACCGCGCGACCGAGAAGCTCGCGGAGAGCAAGACCTACATCCAGTCGCTGCCCTACATGGACCGTCTCGACTACGTGTCCATGATGTGCAACGAGCACGCCTACTGCCTGGCGATCGAGAAGCTGCTCGGCGTCGATGTGCCGGTCCGTGCCCAGTACATCCGCGTGATGTTCTCCGAGATCACGCGCATCCTGAACCACCTGCTGTGGATCGGCGCTCACGGTCTCGACTGCGGTGCGATGAACATCCTCATCTACGCCTTCCGCGAGCGCGAGGACCTGTTCGACATGTACGAGGCGGTGTCGGGTGCGCGCATGCACGCGGCCTACTTCCGTCCGGGCGGCGTGTACCGCGACCTGCCGGACACCATGCCGCAATACCGGGTCTCGAAGATCCGCAACGCCAAGGCACTGGCGAAGATGAACGAGAACCGGCAGGGCTCGCTGCTGGACTTCATCGAGGACTTCTGCCGTCGGTTCCCCAAGAACGTCGACGATTACGAGACGTTGCTCACCGACAACCGCATCTGGAAGCAGCGCACCGTGGGCATCGGCGTCGTGACGCCGGAGCGCGCACTGAACCTCGGCTTCACCGGTCCGATGCTGCGCGGCTCGGGCATCGCCTGGGACCTGCGCAAGACGCAGCCCTACGACGTCTACGACCGCGTCGATTTCGACATCCCGGTCGGTGCCGGCGGCGATTGCTACGACCGCTACCTGGTGCGCGTCGAGGAGCTGCGCCAGTCGAACCGCATCATCCAGCAGTGCGCGGCCTGGCTGCGCGCCAACCCCGGCCCGGTGATCACCGACAACCACAAGGTCGCGGCGCCGGGGCGGGTGGACATGAAGTCCAACATGGAAGAGCTGATTCACCACTTCAAGCTCTTCACCGAGGGCTTCCACGTGCCCGAGGGCGAGGCCTACGCGGCCGTCGAGCACCCGAAGGGCGAGTTCGGCATCTACCTGGTGAGCGACGGTGCCAACAAGCCCTACCGACTCAAGATCCGCGCGCCCGGCTTCGCCCACCTCGCGGCGATGGACGAGATGTCGCGCGGCCACATGATCGCCGACGCCGTGGCGGTGATCGGCACGATGGACATCGTTTTCGGCGAGATTGACCGATGACACTTTCCGAAGCCACCAAGGCGCGCTTCGACCGCGAGGTCGCCAAGTACCCCGCCGAACAAAAGCAGTCCGCGGTGATGGCCTGCCTGGCCATCGTGCAGCAGGAGCAGGGGCACGTGTCGGCCGATGCCGAGCGGGCCATCGCGGCCCACCTCGGCATGCCGCCGATCGCGGTGCACGAGGTGACCACCTTCTACAACATGTACAACCAGCAGCCGGTCGGCCGCTTCAAGCTGAACGTCTGCACCAATCTGCCGTGCCAGCTGCGCGATGGTGAGACCGCGCTGCAGCACGTGTGCAAGAAGCTCGGCGTCGAGCCCTACGGTTCCACGGCCGACGGTGTGTTCACCGTGCAACCGAGCGAATGTCTCGGCGCCTGCGCCGACGCGCCGGTGATGCTGCTCAATGACCGCCAGATGCTGAGCTTCATGACCGAGCAGCGGCTCGACGAACTGCTCGCGCTGCTGGCAGCGCAACCGAAGTGAGGGCGCCGACGATGCTCGACCTGTCGAAGTTCCAGGCCACCGGTCGCGAGACCTGTTTCCACGACCGTCACATCGGCGCGCAGATCGTCGCCGGGCTCGACGGCCGCAACTGGCGCCTGAAGGACTACGAGGCGCGCGGCGGCTACCAGGCGCTGCGCAGGATCCTGCAGGGTGGCGAGGGCGTCGAGCCGATGACGCCGGACCAGGTGATCGCCGAGGTCAAGGCCTCCGGGCTGCGCGGGCGCGGCGGCGCAGGCTTCCCGACCGGGCTGAAGTGGAGCTTCATGCCGCGCCAGTTCCCGGGCCAGAAGTACCTGGTCTGCAACTCCGACGAAGGCGAGCCGGGTACCTGCAAGGACCGCGACATCCTTGCCTACAACCCGCACATCGTCATCGAGGGCATGATCATCGCGGCCTACGCGATGGGCATCTCGGTCGGCTACAACTACATCCACGGCGAGATCTTCGAGATCTACGAACGTTTCGAGGAAGCGCTCGAGGAGGCCCGTGCCGCCGGTTACCTGGGCAACGCCATCCTCGGCTCCGCCCACAGCTTCCAGTTGCACGCCTTCCATGGCTTCGGTGCCTACATCTGCGGCGAGGAGACGGCGCTGCTCGAATCGCTGGAGGGCAAGAAGGGTCAGCCGCGCTTCAAGCCGCCGTTCCCGGCCAGCTTCGGCTTGTACGGCAAACCGACGACGATCAACAACACCGAGACCTTCGCCGCGGTACCCTGGATCATCCGCAACGGCGGCCAGGCCTATCTGGAATGCGGCAAGCCGAACAACGGCGGCACCAAGATCTTCTCGATGGTCGGCGACGTCGAGCGTCCCGGCAACTACGAGATCCCGCTCGGCACGCCGTTCTCGACATTGCTCGAGCTCGCCGGCGGCGTGAAGGGCGGCCGCGGCCTGAAGGCGGTGATCCCGGGCGGCTCGTCGGCGCCGGTGCTGCCGGCCTCGATCATGATGAACACGACGATGGACTACGACTCCATCGCGAAGGCTGGCTCGATGCTGGGTTCCGGTGCGGTGATCGTCATGGACGACACGCGCTGCATGGTCAAGAGTCTGCTGCGCCTGTCCTACTTCTACCAGCACGAGAGCTGCGGCCAGTGCACGCCGTGCCGCGAAGGCACCGGCTGGCTGTGGCGCATGGTCGATCGCATCGAGCGCGGCCACGGCCGGATGGAAGATATCGATCTGCTGAACTCCGTGGCCGACAACATCCAGGGGCGCACGATCTGCGCGCTGGGTGATGCGGCCGCCATGCCGGTGCGCGCGATGATCAAGCACTTCCGCGAGGAGTTCGTGCACCACATCGAACACAAGACCTGCACGGTCCCGGCCTACGTCTGACGGGACACCCAAGATGGTTGAAATCGAACTCGACGGCCGCAAGGTCGAGGTGCAGGAAGGCAGCATGGTGATGCATGCCGCCGACAAGGCCGGCACCTACATCCCGCACTTCTGCTATCACAAGAAGCTCAGCATCGCGGCCAACTGCCGGATGTGCCTGGTCGACATCGAGAAGGCGCCCAAGCCGATGCCGGCCTGCGCCACGCCGGTGACGCAGGGCATGATCGTGCGCACCAAGAGCGACAAGGCGCTCAAGGCGCAGAGCTCGGTGATGGAATTCCTGCTCATCAACCACCCGCTCGACTGCCCGATCTGTGACCAGGGAGGCGAGTGCCAGCTGCAGGACCTGGCGGTGGGCTACGGCAAGTCGGCCTCGCGCTACGAGGAAGAGAAGCGCGTCGTGCTGCACAAGGACGTCGGACCGCTGATCTCCATGGAGGAGATGAGTCGCTGCATTCACTGCACCCGCTGCGTGCGCTTCGGCCAGGAAGTGGCCGGCGTGATGGAGCTGGGCATGATCCATCGCGGCGAGCACAGCGAGATCACCACGGTGGCCGGCGACACGGTCGACTCCGAGCTGTCGGGCAACATGATTGACATCTGCCCGGTCGGTGCGCTCACCAGCAAGCCGTTCCGCTACAGCGCCCGCACCTGGGAGCTGTCGCGCCGCAAGTCGGTCAGCCCGCACGATTCGACGGGCGCGAACCTGATCGTGCAGGTCAAGAACCACCAGGTGATGCGTGTCGTGCCGCTCGAGAACGAGGCGGTCAACGAATGCTGGATCGCCGACCGCGACCGCTTCTCCTACGAAGCCCTGAACACCGACGAGCGCCTCACCGCGCCGATGATCAAGCACGACGGGCAGTGGCGCACCGTCGACTGGAATACCGCGCTGGAGTACGTCGCCAACGGGCTGAAGTCGATCCAGTCCGAGCACGGTGCCGCGTCCATCGGTGCGCTTGCCACCGCGCACAGCACGGTGGAAGAGCTTTACCTGCTCGGGCAACTGGTGCGTGGCGTGGGTTCGGACAACATCGACCACCGCCTGCGGCATGCCGAGTTCGACACGGTCGAGAAGGCTCGCTGGCTCGGCACGAGCATCGAGTCGCTGTCGACGCTGGACCGCGCCTTCGTCATCGGTTCCTTCCTGCGCAAGGACCATCCGCTGTTCGCGCAGCGTCTGCGCCAGGCGGCCAAGCACGGCGCGCAGGTCTCCAGCCTGCATGCGCTGGCCGACGATTGGCTGATGCCGATCTCCACGCAGCTCACCGCGGCGCCGAGCGCCTGGGTGGCCGCACTGGCCGGTGTGGCCGCGGCGGTGGCCTCGCACACCGGCGCCGCGGCGCCGGTGGCGGCCGAGGCGAGCGAGCCGGCCAAGGCGATCGCCGCGTCACTGCTGAGCGGGCAGCGCAAGGCGGTGCTGCTCGGCAATGCCGCGGTCCAGCACCCGCAGGCTTCCCGGCTGCTTGCACTCGCCCAGTTCATCGCCGAGCAGACCGGTGCCACCTTCGGGGTGCTCGGTGAGGCGGCCAACAGCGTGGGCGCGCAACTTGTCGGGGCCCAGCCGCGCAGCGGCGGCTGAACGCCGGGCAGATGCTGTCGCAACCGCTGAAGGCCTACCTGCTGCTCAATGCCGAACCTGTGCTCGACGCGGCCGATGGCCGGCAGGCGGCGGACACGCTGGCCCGGGCCGGCATGGTGGTGTCTCTGAGCGCCTTCAAGAACGCCAATCTCGAGCACGCCGACGTGCTGCTGCCGATCACGCCGTTCACCGAGACTTCGGGCAGCTTCGTCAACGCGGAAGGCCGCGTGCAGGGCTTCCACGGCGTCGTCCGGCCGCGCGGTGATGCCCGCCCGGCCTGGAAGGTCCTGCGCGTGCTCGGCTCGATGCTGGGCCTGCCGGGCTTCGGCTTCGAGACCTCCGAGGAAGTCAAGGCACAGGCGCTGGGTGACGTGTCTGCAGCACTGGCGTCGCGGCTCGGCAACGCCAGCCGTGCGAGCGTGGCGATTGCCGCAGATCGCCCCACGCTCGAGCGCGTGGCCGACGTGCCGATCTACGCAGGCGACGCATCGTGCGCCGTGCACCGTCGCTGCAGGCCACCGCCGATGCACGCGCACCGCGTGCCGGGCTGCCGACGGCGCTGTGGCAGCGCCTCGGGTTGGTTGAGGGGGGCCAGGTCCACGTGCAGCAGGGCAGTGCATCGCTGCGGCTCGCGGCCTACCACGATGCCACGCTGGCACCGACCGCCGTGCGGGTGCCCGCCGGCCACGCCGCCACGGCAGCACTGGGCGCGATGTTCGGCGAGATCGCCGTCGAGAAGGCCTGAACATCATGATCGAGAGCTTCAACCAGTTCGGCAGCAGCCTGCTCGGCGGCTTCTGGCCCGTCGTGTGGAACCTGATCAAGATCGTGGCACTGATCGCGCCGCTGATGGGTTGCGTCGCCTACCTCACGCTGTGGGAACGCAAGGCCATCGGCTGGACGCAGATCCGTCCCGGCCCCAACCGCGTCGGCCCCTGGGGCCTGCTCACGCCGATCGCCGATGCGGTCAAGCTGATCTTCAAGGAAATCATCCTGCCGACGGCGGCCAACAAGGGCCTGTTCCTGCTCGGTCCCGTGATGACCATCATGCCGGCGCTTGCCGCCTGGGTGGTCGTGCCGTTCGGCCCGGAAGTGGCGCTGGCCAACATCAACGCCGGCCTGCTGTTCCTGATGGCGATCACCTCGATGGAGGTCTATGGCGTGATCATCGCCGGCTGGGCATCGAACTCGAAGTACGCCTTCCTCGGCGCGCTGCGCGCCTCGGCGCAGATGGTCAGCTACGAGATCGCGATGGGCTTCGCGCTGGTGGTGGTGCTGATGGTGTCGGGCACCCTGAACATGACCGAGATCGTGCTCGGGCAGGACAGAGGGCGCTTCGCCGACATGGGGCTCAACTTCCTCAGCTGGAACTGGCTGCCGCTGTTCCCCATCTTCATCGTCTACTTCATCTCCGGCCTCGCCGAGACCAACCGCCACCCCTTCGACGTGGTGGAAGGCGAGTCCGAGATCGTGGCCGGTCACATGATCGAGTACTCGGGCATGGCCTTCGCCATGTTCTTCCTGGCCGAGTACGCCAACATGATCCTGATCTCGGCGCTTGCCGTGACCATGTTCCTGGGGGGCTGGCTGCCGCCGATCGACAGCGTCGTCTTCAACTGGATTCCGGGATGGATCTGGCTGGGCCTCAAGACCTTCGTGGTCGTGACCATGTTCCTGTGGGTGCGCTCCACGTTCCCGCGCTTCCGCTACGACCAGATCATGCGGCTGGGCTGGAAGATCTTCATCCCGATCACGTTGATCTGGCTGGTTGTCGTGGGGCTGTGGATCCAGTCGCCGTGGAACATCTGGAAATAAGGAGGGCCTGACCATGTCCGCTGTGGCCTCCATCAAGGAATTCTTCAACACCTTCTTCCTTCTCGAACTGCTGAAGGGGATGAAGCTGACCGGCCGGCACTTCCTGTCGCCGGCCATCACGGTGCAGTTCCCGGAAGAGAAGACGCCGCTGTCGCCGCGTTCCGCGGCCTGCACGCGCTGCGCCGCTACGAGAACGGCGAGGAACGCTGCATCGCCTGCAAGTTGTGCGAGGCGGTCTGTCCGGCGCTGGCCATCACCATCGAGTCCGAGGTGCGCGACGACGGCAGCCGCCGCACGACGCGCTACGACATCGACCTGACCAAGTGCATCTTCTGCGGCTTCTGCGAGGAAAGCTGCCCCGTCGACTCAATCGTCGAGACCCACATCTTCGAGTACCACGGCGAGAAGCGCGGCGACCTGTACTTCACCAAGGACATGTTGCTGGCCGTGGGCGACCGCTACGAAAACGAAATCGCCGCCAACAAGGAGGCCGACGCAGCCTACCGGTGACCTGGCCCTCGAGGGCCCGGACTTCGGTTGCGGACGACACCATGAACACAGAATCTGCGCTTTTCTACGTCTTCTCGGCGATCCTCCTGTTCGCCTCGTTCCGCGTCATCACCGCGCGCAGCGCCGTCTATGCCGCGCTCTACCTGGTGCTGGCCTTCTTCAACGCCGCCTGCGTGTGGATGTTGCTGGAGGCCGAGTTCCTGGCGATCTCGCTGGTGCTGGTCTACGTCGGGGCCGTGATGGTGCTGTTCCTGTTCGTGGTGATGATGCTCGACGCCAATGCCGACACGGTACGCAAGGGCTTCTGGCAGCTGTTCCCGGTGGCCGGCACGATCGGCGCAGTGATCGCGGCCGAGATGATCTGGGTGCTGCGCCGGGGCTTCGATCTGCCCGAGGCGCCGCCGCTCGATGCCGTGGCCGCGCAGATGGGCAACACCAAGCTGCTCGGCATCGAGATCTACACGCACTACCTGTACCCGCTGCAGATCGCCGCGGTGCTGCTTCTGGTGGCCATCATCGCGGCGATTGCGCTGACGCTGCGCAAGCGCAAGGACAGCAAGTACGTCGACCCGTCCGCCCAGGTGAAGGTGCGCAAGGCCGACCGCGTGCGCATCGTCCAGATGCAGCCCGAGCGTCCGCCAGCGCCGCCGGCGCCGGCCGAACCGGCAGCCACCGGAGGGAAGACATGAGCATCACGCTGGGCCATTACCTCTCGCTGGGCGCGATGCTGTTCGCGCTGTCGGTGATCGGCATCTTCCTGAACCGCAAGAACCTCATCGTGCTGCTGATGGCGATCGAGCTGATGCTGCTGGCCGTCAACCTGAACTTCGTGGCCTTCTCTCACTACCTGGGCGACATGGCCGGCCAGGTGTTCGTGTTCTTCATCCTGACCGTGGCCGCCGCCGAATCGGCGATCGGCCTGGCCATCCTGGTGGTGCTGTTCCGCAACCGATCGACGATCAACGTCGACGAGCTCGACGCACTGAAGGGCTGACCCACGACCCAACGCAGGGGCGGGCCGGCGTGCCCGTCCGTTCGAAAGAGCAGAGAACAACAAGATGGCTGGACTTTCACAATCGATGCTGCTCGCCGTACCGCTCGCGCCCCTGGTGGGTGCCGTGGTGGCCGGCCTGTTCGGCAAGGCGGTCGGGCGGCGTGGTGCGCACAGCGTCACCATCCTCGGTGTGCTGATCGCCTTCGTGCTCTCGGCGATCACACTGAAGGCCGTGGTGCTCGACGGCGCGCGCTTCAACGCCACGATCTACGAGTGGCTGGTGATCGGCGGCCTGAAGATGGAGGTCGGCTTCCTCGTGGACGGCCTCACCGCGATGATGATGTGCGTGGTGACCTTCGTCTCGCTGATGGTGCACATCTACACCATCGGCTACATGGAAGAAGACCCGGGCTACCAGCGCTTCTTCTCCTACATCTCGCTGTTCACCTTCTCGATGTTGATGCTCGTGATGAGCAACAACATGCTGCAGCTGTTCTTCGGCTGGGAGGCGGTGGGCCTGGTGAGCTACCTGCTGATCGGCTTCTGGTACACCAAGCCGACGGCGATCTTCGCCAACATGAAGGCCTTCCTGGTGAACCGGGTCGGTGACTTCGGCTTCATCCTCGGCATCGGCCTGCTGCTGGCCTACGGCGGCACGCTCAACTACGGCGAGCTGTTCGCCCAGGCGCCCGAACTGGCGAAGCTGGGCTTCCCCGGCACCGACTGGATGCTGATCACGGTGGCCTGTATCTGCCTCTTCATCGGCGCGATGGGCAAGAGCGCGCAGTTCCCGCTGCACGTCTGGCTGCCGGACTCGATGGAAGGCCCGACGCCGATCTCGGCGCTGATCCACGCGGCGACGATGGTGACCGCCGGCATCTTCATGGTCGCGCGCATGTCGCCGCTGTTCGAGCTGTCCGATACGGCGCTGTCCTTCGTGATGGTGATCGGCGCGATCACCGCGCTGTTCATGGGTTTCCTGGGCATCATCCAGAACGACATCAAGCGCGTGGTGGCCTACTCGACGCTGTCGCAGCTGGGCTACATGACGGTGGCGCTCGGGGCCTCGGCCTACTCGATCGCCGTCTTCCACCTGATGACCCACGCCTTCTTCAAGGCGCTGCTGTTCCTCGGTGCCGGCTCGGTGATCATCGGCATGCACCACGACCAGGACATCCGCAACATGGGCGGCCTGCGCAAGTACATGCCCATCACCTGGATCACCTCGCTGCTGGGCTCGCTGGCACTGATCGGCACTCCGCTGTTCTCGGGCTTCTACAGCAAGGACTCGATCATCGAGGCGGTGCACGCGAGCCACCTGTGGGGTTCGGGCTTTGCCTACCTGGCGGTTGTCGCCGGCGTGTTCGTCACGGCCTTCTACTCGTTCCGGATGTACTTCCTGGTGTTCCACGGCAAGGAGCGCTTCCGCGACAAGCCCTTCCCGGGCGAGCACGACCACCACGACGCGCACGACGACCACGGCCATGCCGTGCACCATGATCCGCGCGAGTCTCCCTGGGTCGTGACGGTGCCGCTGGTGCTGCTGGCCATTCCGTCGGTGCTGATCGGCTACCTGACGATCCAGCCGATGCTGTTCGGGGACTTCTTCAAGGACTCGATCTTCGTCAATGCCGCCGCGCATCCGGCACTGGAAGAGCTGGCCGAGGCGTTCCACGGCGCCGCGGCGATGGCGCTGCACGGTCTCCAGACGCTGCCGTTCTGGCTGGCGCTCGCCGGCGTGGTGACCGCCTACGTGTTCTACATGCTCAAGCCGGGCATCCCTGCCGCGATCGCGCGCACGTTGTCGCCGATCGTGCGTCTCCTCGAGAACAAGTACTACATGGACTGGATCAACGAGAACCTGCTGGCGCCGGCCGCCCGTGGCCTGGGGCGCGGCCTGTGGAGGGGTGGCGACGTGGCCGTCATCGACGGTGCGATCAACGGCTCGGCGCGCCTGGTCGGCTGGATCGCCACGCTGACCAAGCCCTTCCAGTCCGGCTACATCTACCACTACGCACTGGTCATGATCATCGGCGTGTTCGCGCTGATGACCTGGTTCGTGTGGCTGGCCAAGTGAGCGAGGACGACTGACATGGGTCTGCTTTCGCTCGCCATCTGGATGCCGATCGTGTTCGGCGTTGTGCTGCTCGCCGCCGGGCGCGACGAGCACGCCGGCGTCGTGCGCTGGATCGCGCTGGTCGCCGCGGTGCTCAGCTTCGCCGTCACGCTGCCGCTCGTCACGGGCTTCGACACCGCGACCGCGTCGATGCAGTTCAGCGAGAACCTCGCCTGGATCGACCGCTTCAACGTGCGCTACCACCTGGGCGTCGACGGTATCTCGGTGTGGTTCGTGCTGCTCACGGCCTTCATCACGGTCATCGTCGTCATCGCCGCCTGGGAGGTGGTCACGGAGCGCGTCAACCAGTACATGGGCGCCTTCCTGATCCTGTCGGGCCTGATGGTCGGTGTGTTCTCGGCGCTCGACGGGCTGCTGTTCTACGTGTTCTTCGAGGCCACGCTGATCCCGATGTACATCATCATCGGGGTGTGGGGCGGCCCGCGGCGCGTCTATGCCGCGTTCAAGTTCTTCCTCTACACGCTGCTCGGCTCGCTGCTGATGCTGATCGCGCTGATCTACCTGTACTACAAGTCGGGCGGCAGCTTCGAGATCCTCGAGTGGCACACGCTGCCGCTGCCGATGACGGCGCAGACGCTGCTGTTCTTCGCCTTCTTCGCCGCCTTCGCGGTCAAGGTGCCGATGTGGCCGGTGCACACCTGGCTGCCCGACGCCCACGTCGAGGCACCGACCGGCGGCTCGGTGGTGCTGGCGGCCATCATGCTCAAGCTCGGCGCCTACGGCTTCCTGCGCTTCTCGATGCCGATCGCGCCGGACGCCAGCCACGAATGGGCCTTCTTCGTCATCGCGCTGTCGCTGATCGCCGTGCTGTACATCGGCCTGGTGGCGCTGGTGCAGCAGGACATGAAGAAGCTGGTGGCCTATTCGTCGATCGCCCACATGGGCTTCGTGACGTTGGGCTTCTTCATCTTCAACGAACTGGGCGTCTCGGGCGGCATCGTGCAGATGATCAGCCACGGCTTCGTCTCGGGGGCCATGTTCCTGTGCATCGGCGTGCTCTACGACCGCGTCCACTCGCGCGAGATCGCGTCCTACGGCGGGGTGGTCAACACGATGCCGAAGTTCACCGCGCTGGCGGTCTTCTTCGCCATGGCCAACTGCGGCCTGCCGGGCACCGCCGGCTTCGTCGGCGAGTGGATGGTGATCCTCGGCGCCGTGAAGTTCAACTTCTGGATCGGCCTGCTGGCAGCCACGACGCTGATCTTCGGTGCTGCCTACACGCTTTGGATGGTCAAGCGCGTCTACTTCGGCGCGGTGGCGAACGACCACGTGCGCGAACTGACCGACATCAACGGCCGCGAGTTCTTCATGTTGTCGCTGCTGGCCGCCGCGGTGCTGTGGATGGGCGTCTACCCGAAGCCCTTCACCGACGTGATGCAGGTCTCCGTGACCGAACTGCTGAAGCACGTGGCCGTCTCGAAGCTGAACTGATCGCCAGGCCACCTCTATGAACGACATGAACTGGCTCGCCATCTACCCCGAGATCGTGCTGCTCGCGATGACCTGCGTGATCGCGCTGGTCGATCTGTACTCGCGATCGCCCAAGCGCACCCTGACCTATGTGCTGTCACTGGCGACGCTGGTCGCCGTGGCGCTGATGCATCTCAGCTACTTCCGGGGCGGCTTCACGCTCTACGCGATGCAGGGCATGGTGGTGGCCGATCCGATGGGCCATCTGCTGGCCTTCTTCGCCACCGTCGCGACCTTCATCACGCTGGTCTACGCGCGCCCTTATGCCGCCGACCGCGAGCTGCTGAAGGGCGAACTGTTCACGCTGGCGCTGTTCTCGCTGCTCGGGATCTCGATCATGATCTCGGCCAACAATTTCCTGGTCATCTACCTGGGCCTGGAGCTGATGTCGCTGAGCCTGTACGCGCTGGTCGCGCTGCGCCGGGATCACGCGGTGTCCACCGAAGCGGCGATGAAGTATTTCGTGCTGGGCGCGCTCGCCAGCGGCTTCCTGCTGTACGGCCTGTCGATGATGTACGGCGCGACCGGTTCGCTCGACCTCGGCGAGGTGTTCAAGGCCATCGGCACCGGCAGATCAACAAGCAGGTGCTGGTGTTCGGCGTGGTGTTCGTGGTCGCCGGCCTGGGATTCAAGCTCGGCGTCGTGCCCTTCCACATGTGGGTGCCTGACGTCTATCAGGGCGCGCCCACGGCGATCACGCTGATGATCGCCGGCGCGCCCAAGCTGGCCGCCTTCGCGATCACGATCCGCCTGCTGGTCGAGGGCATGATCGGCCTCGCGCTCGACTGGCAGCAGATGCTCATCGTGCTGTCGGTCGCGTCGATGGTGATCGGCAACGTCGCCGCGATCGCGCAGAGCAACCTCAAGCGCATGCTGGCCTATTCGGCGATCGCCCAGCTCGGCTTCATGCTGCTGGGCCTGACGCCGACCGTGATCTCCGGCAACACCTTCTCGGCCGCCAACGGCTACAGCTCGGCGATGTTCTACCTGGTTACCTACCTGCTGACCACGTTGTGCACCTTCGGCGTGATCATGGTGCTGGCACGCCAGGGCTTCGAGGCCGAGGAGATCGATGACCTCCGTGGGCTCAACCAGCGCAACCCGCTGCTCGCAGCCATCATGGGCATCTGCATGTTCTCGCTGGCGGGCATTCCGCCGGCGGTGGGCTTCTATGCCAAGCTCGCGGTGCTGCAGGCGCTGGTGTCGACCAACGTCACCGGCTACATCTTGCTGGCTGTCGTGGCGGTGCTGTTGTCGCTGGTGGGCGCCTTCTATTACCTGCGCGTCGTCAAGACCATGTACTTCGACGAGCCGGCCGCCGGCCCGGCGCTCGTCGCAGCACCGACCGAGGTGCGCGTGCTGTTGTCGCTGAATGGCGCGGCGGTGCTGGTGTTCGGCCTGCTGCCCGGTGGTCTGATGGCGCTGTGCGCCGACGCCATCCGGCTCGCGCTGGCCACCTGAGGCCGGCATGACGACTTCGCCCGCCGTCTGGCTGGTGCTCGCCCTGGCGCTGCTGGCGGCCAATCTGCCGTTCGTCAATGAACGGTTGTTTGTCGTTGGCCCGCAACGGGCGCCAGCCAAGCCGCTCGGCTGGCGCCTGCTCGAACTGCTGAGCCTGGGCGCGCTCGTCGTGCTGCTCGGCATGGGACTCGAGGCCCGCATCGGTCAGCGCCATCCGCAAGGTTGGGAGTTCTATGCGGTGATGCTGTGCCTGTTCTTCACGTTCGCATTTCCCGGCTTCGTGTGGCGTTACCTTCGGCGCCACCCTCCTGGCTGAACCCGGATCGCGATGAGTGCCACACCCGACCGGATGTCCCCCGCCGACGACCGCCATCTGCGTGAGGACTGCGTCACCAGCACCCAGGTCTATCGCGGCCATTTTCTCGACGTGCGCCGCGACACGGTGCGCCTGCCGGACGGTGGCGAGGCGGCCCGCGAGTACATCGTCCACCCCGGGGCCGTGATGATCGTGCCGTTGCTCGACGACGGCCGCCTGGTCGTCGAGCGGCAGTTCCGCTATCCCTTGCACCGTGCCTTCATCGAATTCCCGGCCGGCAAGCTGGACGCCGGCGAACCCGTGCTGCATTGCGCGGTGCGCGAACTGGCCGAGGAGACCGGCTACCGGGCGCGTGAATGGGCGCGGGCCGGTCTGCTGCACAACGCCATCGCCTACTCCGACGAAGGCATCGAGGTCTGGTTCGCGCGTGGTCTGGTCGCCGGCGAGCGCCATCTCGACGCCGGCGAGTTCCTGGACGTCTCCACGGTCACGCTGGAGGAGCTCGAGGTGATGGCGGCGAGCGGCGAACTGACCGACGCGAAAACGCTGATCGGCATGCTATGGCTCACGCATTGGCGCGCCGGGCGCTGGGTTTTGCAATGGCAGCCCGCACCGACGGGCGTCGTTGGCGCATGATGTCGTCATGAAGGTTCTGAGTCTGCGCTGCTCGCACGGTCATGGCTTCGAGGGCTGGTTCGGCTCCGAAGACGATTACCGTTCACAGTGCGAGCGCGGGCTGGTCGAGTGCCCGCTCTGCGGCAGCGGCGAGATCAGCCGCCTGCCCAGCGCACCGCGTCTGAATCTCTCGCCGTCGCGTGCGGTCGAGGCGGCTTCCAGTGCGCCGACGCCCGAGCAGCAGAGCGTCGAGGCGCTCTGGCTGCGCGCGGTGCACCACGTGATGGCCCAGACGGAGGACGTCGGCGAGCGCTTCGCCGACGAGGCCCGCCGCATCCACTACGGCGAGACCGCGGAGCGCGGCATCCGTGGCCAGGCCAGCGCCGAGCAGACCCAGGCGCTGCGCGAGGAGGGCATCGAAGTGCATGCGCTGCCGGTGCCCAAGGCGCTCAAAGGCCCGCTTCAGTAGAGCCCCCGTCGCCCGCGGCGCGACTGGCGCCGCCTCGCTCAGAGCAGGCGGCCGGGGTTCATCAGCCCCTGAGGATCGAGGGCCTGCTTGATCGAGCGCATCAGTGCCAGTGCGACCGGCGACTTGTAGTGCTGCAGTTCCTCGCGCTTGAGCGCGCCGATGCCATGCTCGGCCGAGATCGAGCCGCCATGCGCCTGGACGGCGTCATAGACGATCCGGTTCACGGCCGGCTCGTGGCCGCGCAGGAATGCCGCCGCGTCGATCCCTTCCGGCGCCTGCACGTTGTAGTGCAGATTGCCGTCGCCGAGGTGGCCGAAGTTCACCAGCCGGGCGCCCGGCACGGCAGCCTGCAGCAAGGCGTCGGTGGTGACCACGAAGTCCGGGATGCGCGACACCGGCAGCGCAATGTCGTGCTTGATGTTCAGGCCTTCCTCGGCCTGGGCCAGCGGGATGCTCTCGCGCAGGTGCCACAGCTGCCTCGATTGCTGCACGCTCTCGGCCACCGCGGCATCGACGATCGTGCCCGCCTCGAGCGCGCTCTCGAGCAACCCTTCGAACAACCCGCGTGCATGTGCCTCGTCTTCGATGTCCGACTGCTCGAGCAGCACCGTCCACGGGCTGGGCGCCAGCGGTCGCGGCAGGGCGGGGAAGTGTTTCTCGACCAGCGACAGCGCAAAGCGCCCCATCACCTCGAAGCCGGTCAGCCCGGCGCCGAGCCGGGCCTGGGCCCGCTGCAGCAAGGCCACGGCGTCGGCCAGCGTGGCGCACGCGGCCAGCGCGGTGCAGCGTGCCGCAGGTTGCGGGTGCAGCTTCAGCGTCGCCGCGGTGATGACGCCCAGCGTGCCTTCGCTGCCGATGTACAGGTCGCGCAGGTCGTAGCCGGTGTTGTCCTTGCGCAGGCCACTCAGGCCGTCCCAGATCTCGCCGGCGGCGGTCACCACCTCGAGCCCCAGGCACAGTTCACGCGCATTGCCGTAGCGCAGCACCTGGGTGCCCCCGGCGTTGGTGGCCAGGTTGCCGCCGATCGTGCAGCTGCCCTCGGCCGCCAGGCTCAGCGGAAACAGCAGGCTCTGCGCGGCGGCAGCCTCCTGCACCGCTTGCAGCACGCAGCCGGCCTCGACCGTCATCGTCGAGTTGGCGGCGTCGATGGCGCGCACGCGGTTCAGGCGCGCCAGGCTCAGCAACACCTGGCGACCGCTACCGTCGGGCACGCCACCCCCGACCAGGCCGGTGTTGCCGCCCTGCGGGACCAGACTCGTGCCGTGCGCGACGCAAGCCCGCACCACCGCCGCGACTTCGGCCGCGCTGCCGGGCCGGACCACCGCCAGCGCCTTGCCGTGATAGCGCTTGCGCCAGTCGATCTCCCAGGCCGAGCGGTCGCCATCGGTCAGCACCTGCGCCGGCCCCAGCGCGGCGCGCAGCGCATCGAGCAGCGAAGCGCTCATGACGAGGCGCCGGCAGCGGCCTGCTTGAAGCGCCAGCGCACGTGCAGCGCGCAGGCGGCGAACAAGGTCAAGCACAGCACGATCTCCAGCCCCGCGAGCCAGGCGCTCAGGCCACGGTCGCCGCTGGCGCGCACCACGCCCTCGATGAAGTAGAGCCAAACCAGCAGGCTGACCCAGCGGTAGGTGTACATGCGCCGCTTCAGCAGGCCGGCCAGCGGCAGCGCGAGCGGCAGCACCTTGAATGCCAGCATGCCGCTGCCGGTCGGCGCCAGCCAGAGCTCCCACAACAGACCGAGCACGATCAGGCCGAGCAGGCTCCCCACCGCGACGGCCCGCGTGCCGTCCACCGCATTGCATCGAAACATGGCTGGCATCATATCGAGCATGACCGTTCCCGATCTCCTGAAGGCCGGCTGGCGCGAACGCATCGCGCTGCTGGCCGAGACGCTGCAGACCTGGCCTTGGCTCGACACGCTGAAGACCCTGCGCCAGCGCTTTCGCGAAGACCGCCTCGGGCTCACCGCCAGCAGTCTGACCTTCACCACCACGATCGCACTGGTGCCGCTGGCCACCGTGACGCTGGCGATCTTCAGCGCCTTCCCGATGTTCGGCCAGTTCCAGGGTGCCCTGGAAAAGTACTTCATCCAGTCGCTGGTGCCCGATGGCATCGCCAAGCCGGTGCTGGGCGCGCTGACGCAGTTCGCCGGCAAGGCGCACCGGCTGGGCACCGTCGGCCTGGTGGTGCTGGTGCTCACGGCGCTGGCGCTGATGCTCACGATCGATCGCACGCTCAACGCGATCTGGCGTGTGCGCAAGCCGCGGCCGATCGCGCAGCGCGTGCTGGTCTACTGGGCCGCCGCCACGCTCGGTCCGCTGCTGCTGGGCGTGAGCCTGACGCTCACCTCCTATGCGATCTCGGCTTCGCGCGGCGTGGTCGGCGCCATGCCGGGCAGCCTGAGCGTGTTGCTCAATGCACTGGAGTTCGGCCTGCTGGCTGCGGCGATGGCCGGGCTGTTCCACTACGTGCCCAACACCGAGGTGCGCTGGCGCCACGCCCTGGCGGGCGGGCTGTTCGTGTCGGCCGGTTTCGAGCTGGCCAAGAAGGGCCTGGCCTGGTACCTGGCCCAGGTGCCGACCTACTCGACGATCTACGGCGCTTTCGCCACCGTGCCCATCTTCCTGATCTGGCTCTACCTCGGCTGGGTGATCGTTCTACTCGGCGCGGTGATCGCCGCCTACGCGCCGAGCCTGTCGATGCACATCGTGCGGCAGCCCAACACCCCGGGCTACCGCTTCCAGGCCGCCGTCCAACTGCTGCGCGAGCTGGCCGCGGCGCGCGCCCGCGGTGAACGCGGCCTGGGGCTCGTCGGCCTGGCGTCCACGCTGCGCACCGATCCGCTGCAGATCGAGCCCTCGCTGGAGCGGCTGGTCGAGCTCGACTGGGTCGGTCGCCTCGACGAGGCCGGCGAGAAGCGCTATGTGCTGCTCTGCGACCCGAACACGACGCCGGCTCAGCCGCTGCTCGCCGCGCTGCTGCTCGACCCCAGCCCCGGTTTGCGGGGGTTCTGGCAGCGCGCGCGCTTCGGCGAGATGACGCTGCAGGAGCTGATCTGATCCCGGGTCGGGCAACCGCGATCCCGTCAGACGGTCACGCTCCTAGTTCCTTCTGTGGCCCTCGCCGGGGATTCTGGGTATATTGAATTCAACGGCATCTCGAAGGAGCCCATCATGAAAGTCAGCGACATCCTGCGCGTCAAGGGGGGCACCCTGTTCACCGTCACGCCTCCCAGCCCCTGGCCGAGGCGTTGCGCACCATGGCAGAGCGCGACATCGGCTCGCTGGTCGTGATGGAGCACGGTGATGTGGTGGGCCTGCTGACCTTCCGCGAGGTCATCCAGGCTATCGTCGGCAATGGTGGCAATGTGGGCGACACCATCGTGCGCACGGTCATGGAAGACCACCCGATGACCTGCACCCCCGACACCGAGATCGACGAAGTGCGCCGCATGATGCTCGGCCGCCATGCCCGTTACATGCCGGTGCTGACCCAGCGCACCCTGATGGGCGTGATCTCGTTCTACGACGTCGCCAAGGCGGTGGTCGACGGGCAGGATTTCGAGAACCGCATGCTCAAGGCCTACATCCGCGACTGGCCGGTCGAGGAAGACTCCGCCCCGGCGCCCCAGCAGTAGCGCCGCAGTCGCAACCGCGGCGTTACAGGGTCCCCACCCGGACGTGAGGCATTTGGCAGGGACCCCGCTGCAGGGGTATCGGGGTGTTACCACTTCAGCCGCGCTTCATCTGAAACGCCGATGCTCTCCGCATGGGATGCGGGAGAGCCATCATGAAGCTTCGATTTCGGCGGTTGGGTCGCGGTGTCGCGTCGCTGGGCCTGGCTGCGGTGGTGTGCAGCAGCGCGGCCGTGGAGACGGCGCCCGGCGAGGACTCGGCCCCGAACGCACCGTGGACCGTGCAGCCGGCATCGCCGTCCTGGCCGTCGAGAGCGCAATCCGAACTGCGCGACGCGACGCGGCAGGATGCTGCCTTCAAATTCAGCATCGTCGAACTGCCGCGCTATGACGTGCCCGGTGCCGGCCGCCCGCGCCGCGCTCACCACGCACTGAGCATGAGTTCCGAGACGCCGCAGCGCATGCTGCGCTCCATCGGCGTCGAGGCCACCGACTGCGCCACACGCCTTCGGCTGCCGACCCGGCTGCGCCAGGACCGCGATGGCTCCAGCGTCGAGATGCGCGCCCACCTCGGGCTGGCCTGCCGATTCTGAGCGTCCGAGCGGCGGGGCCGGGCCGGGCATGGGGGTGACGGCACGGGCCGCTGTCACAATGCGGCTTGAGTTCCGCATTCGCCCCGAATCATGTCCGGCAGCACCCTCGGCCACTTGTTTTGCGTCACCAACTTCGGTGAATCCCACGGACCCGCCATCGGTTGCGTGATCGACGGCTGTCCGCCCGGCATGAGCCTGAGCGAGGCCGACATCCAGCCCGAGCTGGACCGCCGCCGTCCTGGCACCTCGCGCCACGTGACCCAGCGCAACGAGCCCGACGCGGTGGAGATCCTGTCCGGCGTCCACGAGGGCCGCACCACCGGCACACCGATCTGCCTGCTGATCCGCAACACCGACCAGCGCAGCAAGGACTACGGCAACATCGTCCAGACCTTCCGCCCCGGCCACGCCGACTACACCTACTGGCACAAGTACGGCCTGCGCGATCCGCGCGGCGGTGGTCGCAGTTCTGCGCGCCTCACCGCCCCGATGGTCGGCGCCGGCGCGGTGGCGAAGAAGTGGCTCAAGGAACACCACGGCATCGCCTTTCGCGGCGGCATGGCGGCGCTGGGCGAGATCGACATCGCCTTCGAGGGCTGGCAGCATGTGCCGGACAACCCCTTCTTCGCGCCCAACGCCAGCCAGATCGGCCAGCTCGAGGACTTCATGGACGCCTTGCGCAAGGAGGGCGATTCGGTCGGCGCGCGCATCGTTGTCGAGGCCACCGGCGTCCCGGTCGGCTGGGGCGAGCCGCTGTTCGACAAGCTCGACGCCGACATCGCCCACGTGATGATGGGGCTCAACGCCGTCAAGGGCGTCGAGATCGGCGCGGGCTTCGCGAGCGTCGCGCACCGCGGCTCGATGCACGGCGACGAACTCACGCCCCAGGGCTTTCGCAGCAACCACGCCGGCGGTGTGCTCGGCGGCATCAGCACCGGGCAGGATATCCGCGTATCGATCGCGATCAAGCCCACCAGCTCGATCCGCACGCCACGCCAGTCGATCGACCTGCAGGGCCAGCCGGCGACGGTCGAGACCTTCGGCCGCCACGACCCCTGCGTCGGCATCCGCGCCACGCCGATCGCCGAGGCGCTGCTGGCGCTGGTGCTGATGGACCATGCACTGCGCCACCGCGCGCAGTGCGGCGATGTGCGCCTGCCGGTGGCGCCGATCGCGGCGCACCTGCCGGACGCCTGACGGGGAGCCACCGATGCGCCACGCTCTTCGATCGTTCGTCGCGCTGTGCGGCCTGGCGGTGGCCGCCGCGGCCTGGGGGCAGGATTCGCCGCAGCGCGTCGAACTCAAGCGCAGCGACCTGAGCGGCGCGCCCGGCATGGAGGTGGTCTCCTCGATCGCCGAATACAAGCCCGGCGAAACGCTGGAGGCGCACTTCCACCACGGGGTCGAGGCGGCCTACGTGGTGCAGGGTGCCACGGTCCAACTGCCCGGCAAGGAGCCGATGGCGCTGCCGACAGGCATCGCGATCCACAACCTGCGCGACGTGCGGCACGGCGGCTTCAAGGTGATCGGCGACACCTCGCTGAAGGTGTTCACGGTGCACGTGGTCGACAAGGGCAAGCCGCTCTACGATCTGGCGAAGTAGCCGGGCCACCGCCGCGGCGGCGCGATCAGAGCGTGAGCCGCCAGCCGTCGACGAGGGCCGCAGGTGCCGTGATCGAGGCGAGCTGCCGCGACTGGTAGGTGCTGCTGTCGGGCATCCGCTCGCAACGGTCGGCCAGGCCCACCAGGCCATCGCCGAACAGGCGCAGGAAGCTGTCGTCGAAGCGCATCACCTCCAGCGGTGCGGCCAGTTCGCCGCCCTCGACCCAGAAGCAGGCGAAGCGTGTCATGCCGGTCATGCGGCAGGCCTGGCGGTCGCTGTAGTTCAGGTACCAGAGGTTGCTCACGCAGAGGCCCGAGCCCAGCGTCTCGAGCAGTCGCCCATGCGGCAGTGCACCGGGCGCCAGCGCCAGCGCCTCCGGCGTCTCGGCCGCGTTCGCGCCGTTGGCCGGCAGGCCGTACTCGCGGGCCGAGCGGGGCGCGTTCAGCGTATCGACGGCGCGGCCGTCGCTGACCAGCAGGACCTCGGCCGGGCGCACGAAGCCGTCGGCCGTGAAGGCCGGCGTGAAACCGCGGCCGGGCGCCTCGCTCAGGCGCACCGACGAGTGCAGACGGGCGTCGCCGTGCGCCAGCTTCGCCAGCGAGGACACGCCGGTGCGCCGGGCCTTCAGGCCGAAGCCACTCCAGCCCAGCGTGGCCAGCAGTTCGTTCATCGCCGCCGGGCTGAACAGCGCGCGGTAGGCACCGGGCGGCAGCGCGCGCGCCGGCTGGCGCAGCAGCGCGAGCTGGGCTGCCGCTTCGCGAAGGCGTGCCGCGAACTCGGACAGCGACCACGCCGTGCCGCCGTACTGCGTTTTCACCGCCTTGTCGGCAGCGTGGACCAGGCACCACTCGAAGTCGAAGCTTTCCACGCGGTGCCAGTGGCGTGCACCCAGGCTGTCGGCGTAGGCGCGCACCACCGGGCCGCCGGCATAGAAGCCGACGAAGTCCAGGCCGTCGGCGTGCTCGCGCACGGCGTCGATCACGGCCGCGGGCGACGGCAGCGCACCGCGGTCGTCGCGGTCGCTGCTGTGCGCTTCCTCCGGCAGCAGCAGCCAGGGGTCGTCGGGGATCAGCGAGAGATCGTGGATCAGAAGCGTGCGCTCGGCGAGCAGGCGTTGCGTGTCGAGCGCCAGGTCGCCGGTGAGGGTGAGGCTGCTCTCGGTGTGGCGCCGGCCGCGCACCACGGCCAGCGTCGCCTGTGCCTGCAGCACATGGGTGGCCTGGCGCAGCGCCGCGCGGTTGAAGCGCAGGAAGTCGCTGGCCTCGGCGTTCAGTGCCAGACTGACGCGGTCCACGCCATCGGCGCGGCACACGCTGTCGGCCAGCGCGTCGAAGTGAGGGCGCTCGGTCAGCCCGCTCATCCGTCGACCCCGCCGAACACGTCGACGCCGGTGAACAGGCAGGCCGGAGAGGCGTGCCCGACCCGGATCACCTGCGAGGGCTCGCCCTTGCCGCAGAAGGGCGTGCCCATCACCTCGCAGGTCGACGCATCGCCCACCCCGGCCAGCGAGCGCCAGAAGGTCGCGCTCACGCCGCGGTAGTTCGGGTTGCGCACCACCTCGGCCAACCGGCCGTGGCGGATCATGCGGCCGTACTCGCAGCCGAACTGGAACTTGTTGCGCGAGTCGTCGATGCTCCACGAGCAGTTGGTGTGCATCACCACGCCGTGGTCGACCGCGGCGATCAGTTCGTCGAGCGTGCTGTGCCCGGGTTCGACGTTGAGATTGCTCATGCGGTCGATCGGCGCGCGGTTCCAGCTGCAGGCCCGCGTGGTGGCCACGCCGCCCACGTCGTGGCCGGCGGCCCGGGCGCGCGCCTGCGACAGGCTGCCGCCCAGCGGGTGCAGCAGCACGCCGCGCTCGATCAGCATGCGGCGCTCGGCCGGCGTGCCGTCGTCGTCGAAAGCGAAGCCGGCGAATTCGTGCGCACGTGACGGATCGAAGCTCACGTTCAGCAGCTCGCTGCCGTAGCGGTAGTGGCCGAACAGGTCGAGCGTGACGAAGCTCGTGCCGGCGAAGTTGCGCTCGTCGCCGAGGATGCGGTCCAGCTCCAGCGGATGGCCGATGCTCTCGTGGATCTGCAGCATCATCTGGTCCGGCATCAGCAGCAGGTCCATGCGGCCGCTCGGGCAGTGGGGTGCGGCCACGAGCTCCAGCGCCTCGCGCGCGACGCGCGGGCCGTCCTGCTCGAAGCGGGCGCGGTCCAGCACTTCCAGCCCGCCCTGCTGGCAGTAGCCGTTGTACTGTCCGGCGCTGGACCGCACCTGCGTCACGCCGCCGTCGACCGCCGTCACCTGGATGGCCGGCGTGAGGTAGGCGAAGCGCTGCTCGATGTGGGCGCCGTCGCTGCTCAGGAAAAGTTGATCGGTCTCGACGCTCCACAGGCTGGTCTGCGCGTCGACGATGCGCTCGTCGATCCGGCAGGCCGCGTTCACGCGCATCAGCAGCTCGAGCTTGTCGCCCAGCGTCAGGGTGTGGTGCGGTCGCTCGACGCGGCTGGCGTATTGGCCGCTGTCGCGCGGGCGCGGCAGCTCCGCGGGCGTGACACCGTCTTGCCGGCGCCGGCCCGGGCCAGCGCGTGGGCGCGCAGCAGGGCGGTACGCAAGCCGGCTCCGGACGTGTCGGCGGTGGCCGCATGGCCCACGCCACCGTCGACGACGGTGAGCATCACACCCTCGTCACGCACTCGCTTCGGCGTTTCGGCAACGCCCTGGCGCACGCCGAGCTGTTCGGATCGCTCGCTGACGCCGCGTGCGGTCCAGTGCGTGACCGAATCGGGCAGGGCGGCGGTGGCGCGGCGAACGGTGGCGGCGAGCGTGTCGAGCATCTGGGGCAGCGGCAAAGGGGCGCAGGTCAGTCTACAAAGGCCGGCGCGCCCCCAGTTCAGCACTCGACGATGTTGACCGCCAGTCCGCCGCGCGCGGTTTCCTTGTACTTCGTCTGCATGTCGGCGCCGGTCTCGCGCATGGTCTTGATGACCTGGTCGAGGCTCACGTGGTGGGTGCCGTCGCCGCGCAACGCCATGCGCGCCGCGTTGATGGCCTTCACCGAGGCGATGGCGTTGCGCTCGATGCACGGGATCTGCACCAGCCCGCCCACCGGGTCGCAAGTCAGGCCCAGGTGGTGCTCCATGCCGATCTCGGCGGCGTTCTCCACCTGCGCCGGCGTGCCGCCCAGCACCGCGCACAGCGCGCCGGCGGCCATCGAGCAGGCGACACCCACTTCGCCCTGGCAGCCCACCTCGGCACCGGAGATCGAGGCGTTCTCCTTGTAGAGGATGCCGATGGCCGCGGCGGTGAGCAGGAAATCGACCATGCCGGCATCGCTTGCGTCGCGAACAAAGCGGGCGTAGTAATGCAGCACGGCCGGCACGATGCCGGCGGCACCGTTGGTCGGTGCCGTGACCACGCGCCCGCCGGCGGCGTTCTCCTCGTTGACCGCCAGTGCGTAGAGGTTGACCCAGTCCAGCACCTGCAGCGGGTCGCTGAGCGCGGCGGTCGGGTCGGCCGTCAGGTCGCGGTAGAGCCTGGCGGCGCGCCGCTTGACCTGGTAGCCGCCGGGCAGCACGCCCTCGGTGCGCAGGCCGCGCTCCACGCAGGCCTGCATCACGCGCCAGATGCGCAGCAGGCCGGCGTCGATCTCGGCGTCGCTGCGCCAGTGGCGCTCGTTGCGGCGCATCACCTCGGCGATAGAGCAGCCGAGCTCGCGCGTCAGGCGCAGCAGTTCGTCACCGCTGCGGTAGGGGTGTGGCAGCACGGTGGTGTCGGGCACGACCTTCTGTTGGCGGCTGCCGTCGGCGGCCACCTCGTCACTCAGCACGAAGCCACCACCGACCGAGTAGTAGCAGCGGTTCGCCAGTTCGACGCCGTCGGCGTCGTAGGCGGCGAAGCGCAGGCCGTTGGGGTGGAAGGGGAGGCTCTGGCGGCGCCGGAACAGCAGATCGCGGGCCTCGTCGAAGTCGATCTCGTGCTGGCCCAGCAGCGCCAGGCGGCGATGTTCGCGCAGGGCGGCCAGACGGGTCGGGATGGCGTCGACATCGACGCTGTCGGGGTCCTCGCCGATCAGTCCCAGCAGCACGGCCTTGTCGGAGCCGTGGCCCTTGCCGGTGGCGCCCAGCGAACCATAGAGTTCGGACACCACGCGCGCGGTGCGCTCCAACAGGCCCTCGTGCGCCAGGCGCTGCACGAACAGCTTGGCCGCCCGCATCGGCCCGACCGTGTGCGAGCTCGACGGCCCGATGCCGATCTTGAACAGGTCGAAGACGGAAACGGCCATCGCAGTGTCGTGGTGAGGCTAGGGGGTCCGGCAGGCCACGGCCAGATCGGCCGCGAAGGCGTCGACGGTCTCGGGCCGGGTGTCCCAGGCGCACATCAACCGGCAACCGCCGTTCGGCAGCATCTCATGGAAGCGCCAGCCTTGCGCGCGCAGGGCCTCGATCGCGGGGCGCGGCAGCTCGGCGAACACGCCGTTGGCCTGCGGCGCGTGCAGCAGGTGCACGCCGGGCAGGGTATCGATGGCCGCCGCGAGCCGCTGGGCCATCGCGTTGGCGTGGCCGGCGTGCGCGAGCCAGGCGCCACCTTCGAGCAGGCCGACCCAGGGCGCGGTCAGCACGCGCATCTTCGAGGCCAGCTGGCCGGCCTGCTTGGCGCGCCACTCGAAGCCGTCGGCCAGCCCACGGTCGAAGAACACCACCGCCTCGCCGACCGGCGCACCGTTCTTCGTGGCGCCGAACGACAACACGTCGACGCCGGCGCGCCAGCTCGCATCGGCCGGCGCGCAGCCCAGCGAGGCCACGGCGTTCGCGAAGCGGGCACCGTCCATGTGGACCTTGAGCTTCAGTTCACGCGCGGCGGTCGTCAGTGCGCGCACTCTCGACTGCGTACACCGTGCCAGCTCGGTGGCCTGGGTCAGGCTCACCGCGCGGGCGCGCGGCGCGTGCAGATCGCGGCGCCGGCGGGCCGCGGC
>NZ_AZSN01000021.1:0-39724 GCF_000576225.1 Methylibium sp. T29-B
GCCCCGCAGGCCGACGGCCTGGGGCTGGACCGCGCGCTGCAGATCCTTGCGCGGATGGGCGTGCCGGCCGGCACGCCGGTGCGCCTGCCCGACGGTCCGCGCGGTGCCTACACCGCGATGCGCTTCCCGGGCGACATCCGGGAGGTGCGCGTGGTCCATCTCGACCGCTACTCGGGGGCCGTGCTCGCCGACATCCGCTACGCCGACTACGGCATCGTCGGCCGCGCGACCGAGTGGGGCATCAGCCTCCACACCGGGCGCCAGTTCGGCTGGATCAACCAGCTCGTGATGCTGGCCGCCTGCCTGGCCATCGTGGTGCTGGCGGTCTCGGCCGTGGTGATGTGGTGGAAGCGCCGCCCCCACGGCCGGCTGGCAGCGCCGCCGCGCAAGGCGGGCGACCGGGCGGCCGCTGGCGCGATCGCGATCGCGCTGCTGCTCGGGCTGATCTATCCGCTGCTCGGGGCGTCGATGCTCGTCGCGCTGGTCGTCGATGCCCTCGTGCCCGCGGGCTGGCGAAAGCGCTACGGCTTGTAGGTCGATCGGCGAGGGTCCTGTCCTCGATGCTGCGCGGCGGGCACGCCTGCCGCGCCACGCCGCATCAACTGCCCGCCGTCGCCTCCGCCTCGAGCTCGCGCAGCACCGCGGCCACGGTCGAGAACGAGCCGCACACCAGCACGCGGTCGTCCGGGCTGGCCGAGGCCAGCGCGTCCCGGTAGGCGTCGAGCGGCGACGCGCATAGGTGCACCGTGCGCTGCACCCGCGCGGCGTCCAGTGCCGCAGCCATGTCGGCGGCTGAGGCGCCGCGCCGCTCGGCGATGCCGGCGACGAACCAGGCGTCGACGCCGTCGCGCAGCGCCTGCGCGGTGCCGGCGATGTCCTTGTCGCGCAGCATCGCGAACACCGCGAGCGTGCGGCCCGGCACCGGGTGCTGGGTCAGCGTCAGCGCCAGCCGCTGCGCGGCATGCGGGTTGTGCGCCACGTCGAGCAGCACCTCGGGGGCACCGGGGTGGCGCCGCCAGCGCTGGAAGCGACCGATCAGCTGCACCTGCCGCAGGCCGCGGTGGATCTGCGCGGCGTCCACCGGCAGGGTGCGGGCCAGTGTCTCCAGTGCCATCAGGCAGGCGCCGGCGTTGTGCAGTTGCACGTCGCCGGCCAGCGCCGGCAGCGGCAGGCCGCCGAGTTCGCCGCTGCGGCGGCTCAGGGTCCAGGTGTCGCCGGGGTCGCGGCGCACCCGATAGTCGCGCCCGCTCTGCAGCAGGCGCGCGCCGAGGCGCCGGGCCTCCTGCGCGATCGTGGCCGGCGGCTCGGGGTCGGCGCAGATCGCCGGCCGGCCGGCGCGGAACACGCCGGACTTCTCGACCGCGATGCTCTCGCGCGTCGGGCCGAGGTATTCGACGTGGTCGATGCCGATGCTGGTGACAATGGCGCAGTCGGCGTCGAAGGCGTTCACCGCGTCGAGCCGGCCGCCCAGCCCCACCTCCAGCACCGCGGCGTCGAGGTCGGCCTCGGCGAACACGCACATCGCCGCCAGCGTGCCGAACTCGAAGGGCGTGAGCGGCGTGTGGCCGCGCGCGCCCTCGACCCGCGCATAGGCCGCGCACAGCGCCGCGTCGCCGACCGGTGCGCCATCGATGCGCACGCGCTCGTTGTAGCGCAGCAGGTGCGGCGAGCTGTAGACGCCGACGCGGTAGCCCGCGGCGCCCAGCACCGACGCGAGCAGCGCGCAGGTCGAGCCCTTGCCGTTGGTACCGGCCACGGTGATCAGCGGGAAGCCGGGCTTCAGGCCCAGCGCGTCGCGCACCTTGACGACGCGCTCCAGCCCCATGTCGATGGTCTGCGCGTGCAGCGCATCGGCGTGGGCCAGCCAGGCGGCGAGGTCGGCGCCCTGGCGCGGGCGGCGCACACGCAGTGCGGGCGCGGCGTCGGCGCGCAGGGGGGCCAGCATGGCAAGGGCTCCGGACGGTGAGGGGCCGCTCAGAACAGGCCGACGACCTTGCCGTCGTCGCCGAGGTCGATCTTCTCGGCCGACGGCACCTTGGGCAGGCCGGGCATCGTCATCACGTCGCCGCAGATCATCACGATGAACTCCGCGCCGGCGGCGAGGCGCACCTCGCGGATGTCGATCGTGTGGCCCGACGGTGCGCCGCGCGCACTGGGGTTGGTCGAGAACGAGTACTGGGTCTTGGCCACGCACACCGGGTAGTGGCCGTAGCCGGCGTCCTGCAGCTTCTTGATCTCGCCGGACACCTTGGCGCTGGCGTTGACCTTGGCCGCGCCGTAGATCTTGGTGGCGATCGCGGTGATCTTGTCCATCAGCGGCAGGGACTCGTCGTAGACGAACTTGAAGCCCGCGGCGCCGCTCTGGCCCTTCTCGACGATCTCGACCACCGCGCGCGCCACGTCCTCGGCGCCCTTGCCGCCCTCGGCCCAGTGGCGCGCCACGATCACCGGCACCTCGTGCTTCGCCATGCGGTCCTGCAGCAGCTTCAGCTCGGCCGGCGTGTCGAAGGTGAAGTTGTTGATCGACACCACGCAGGGCAGGCCGTAGTGCTCGCGGATGTTGGCGACGTGGCGCTCGATGTTGGCGATGCCCTTCTCCAGCGCGTCGAGGTTCTCGGTGTTGAGCTCCTTCACGTCGACGCCGCCATGGAACTTGAGCGCGCGGATGGTGGCCACCAGCACCACCGCGTCGGGGCGCAGGCCGGACTTGCGGCACTTGATGTCGATGAACTTCTCGGCCCCCAGGTCGGCGCCGAAGCCGGCCTCGGTGACCACGTAGTCGGCCAGCTTCAGGCTGGTCTGGGTGGCGATCACGGAGTTGCAGCCGTGCGCGATGTTGGCGAACGGCCCGCCGTGCAGGATGGCCGGGTTGTTCTCCAGCGTCTGCACCAGGTTGGGCTTGAGCGCGTCCTTCAGCAGCACGGTCATCGCGCCATGGGCCTTGAGGTCGCGCGCGGTCACCGGCTTCTGCTGGCGGGTGTAGCCGACCACGATGTTGCCCAGGCGCTCCTTCAGGTCCTGGATCGACGTGGCGAGGCAGAAGATCGCCATCACCTCCGAGGCCACCACGATGTCGAAGCCGTCCTCGCGCGGGTAGCCGTTGCCGGGGCCGCCGAGCGAGCAGGTGATGTCGCGCAGCGCGCGGTCGTTCATGTCGAGCACGCGCTTCCAGGTGATGCGCCGCACGTCGATGTCGAGCTCGTTGCCGTGGTGGATGTGGTTGTCGATCATCGCGGCCAGCAGGTTGTTGGCCAGCTGGATCGCGTTGAAGTCGCCGGTGAAGTGCAGGTTGATGTCCTCCATCGGCACCACCTGTGCATGGCCGCCGCCGGCCGCGCCGCCCTTCATGCCGAACACCGGGCCCAGCGAGGGTTCGCGCAGGCACACCAGGGTCTTCTTCCCGATGCGGTTGAGCGCGTCGCCCAGGCCCACGGTGGTCGTGGTCTTGCCTTCGCCGGCCGGCGTGGGGCTGATCGCGGTGACGAGGATCAGCTTGCCGTTCGGGCGGTCCTTCAGCGAATCCACGTAGTCGAGCGAGAGCTTGGCCTTGTAGTGGCCGTAGGGCTCCAGGTGCTCGTCGGCGATGCCGAGCTTGTCGCTCGCCACCTGGGTGATGCGCCGGAGGGTGGCTTTCTGGGCGATTTCGATGTCGGAGGCCATCTTGTCTCTCTCTCGTCTTGTGCGGGTGGGATGGAAGGAAAGCGGAGGCGCGCCTGTCGTCGCGTCACTCGATCAGGATCGCGCGGAAGTCGTTCACGTTGGTCATCGTCGGGCCCGTGACCACCAGGTCGCCGAGCGCCGAGAAGTAGCTGTAGCCGTCGTTGTTGGCCAGGAAGGCCGGCGCATGCAGGCCCAGCGCGCGGGCGCGCGCGAGCGTGTCGGGGCCGAGCAGTGCCCCGGCGTTGTCCTCGGTGCCGTCGATGCCGTCGGTGTCGCATGCGATCGCGTGCATGCGCGGGTGGCCGTCGAGCGCGACCGCCAGCGCCAGCAGGAACTCGGCGTTGCGCCCGCCACGGCCCTGACCGCGCACGGTCACCGTGCCCTCGCCGCCGGACAGCAGCACGCAGGGTGTCCTGCCCGGCTGGCCGTGCTCGGCCACCTGTCGGGCGATGCCGGCATGCACCAGCGCCATCTCGCGGGCCTCGCCCTCGAGGGCATTGCCCAGGATCACCGGTTGGATGCCGGCTGCGCGCGCCACGCCGGCCGCGGCCTCGAGCGACATCTGCGGCGTCGCCACCATCACCTGGCGGGCCCGCGCCAGGCGCGGATCGCCGGGCTTGGGCGTCTCGTCGTGGCCGCGGCGGATGTGGTCGATCGCCGCTTTCGGTTCGGTGATCGCATATTTGGTCAGGATCGCCAGCGCGTCGGCGCAGGTCGTCGCATCGGCCACGGTCGGGCCCGAGGCGATCACCGACGGGTCGTCGCCCGGCACGTCCGAGATCGTCAGCGTCAGCACCTGGGCCGGCGCACAGGCGGCGGCCAGGCGGCCGCCCTTGATGGCCGACAGGTGCTTGCGCACGCAGTTCATCTCGGTGATGTTGGCGCCCGACTTCAGCAACGCGCGGTTCACCGCCTGCTTGTCCTCCAGCGTCAGGCCCTCGGCCGGCAGCGCCAGCAGCGACGAGCCGCCGCCGGAGATCAGGCAGATCACCAGGTCGTCCTCGCGCAGACCCTGCACCATCGCCAGCATGCGGCCGGCGGCCGCGCGGCCCGCGGCGTCCGGGACCGGATGGGCCGCCTCGACGACCTCGATGCGCTCGGTCGGAACTCGGTGGCCGTAGCGCGTGACCACCATGCCCGACAGCTCGCCGGGCCATTGCGACTCCAGCGCCCGGGCCATCGATGCGGCAGCCTTGCCGGCGCCGATCACCAGCGTGCGCCCGCGCGGAAGTGGGGGCAGATGCGCGCCCAGGCAGCGCGAGGGCGCGGCCGCCGCGACTGCGGCATCGAACATCCGGCGTAGCAGGTCGGGACCCTGGGAAGGCATGTCGTTGTGCGACCGGTGGTCGGGGGTTGCGGTGGATCGATTTCAACAGACCGGCTCGTCGCCGGACGGCTTGCGAACGATGTTAGGCGCGGTGCGCGCCCCCGGTCATTGGTCTTTCTGAGCCGGTCGGCCAAAAAGACTAATGAGTCATTTCGACGACCCGCTCCTAGACTTTCCTCACGGTCTGCAGCGGCTTCCAAAGTCGCAACGGACCTCCGAATCAACCGACTGGAGCCCGCCGTGTTCGATCCCTCCCTGCGCATTGCCGATACCGATCCCGAGCTGTGGACTGCGATGCAGCACGAGCTGCAACGCCAGGAAGACCACGTCGAGCTGATCGCCTCCGAGAACTACGTCAGCCCCGGCGTGATGCGGGTGCAGGGGTCGGTGCTGACCAACAAGTACGCCGAGGGTTATCCCGGCAAGCGCTACTACGGCGGTTGCGAGCATGTCGACGTCGCCGAGCAGCTGGCGATCGATCGCGCGAAGGCCTTGTTCGGCGCCGAATATGCAAACGTACAGCCACATTCGGGCTCGCAGGCCAATGCCGCCGTCTACATGGCGATGCTGCAGCCCGGCGACACCATCCTGGGCATGTCGCTGGCCCACGGCGGCCACCTGACGCACGGCGCGAGCGTGAGCTTCAGCGGCAAGCTCTACAAGGCGGTGTCCTACGGCCTGGAGCCCGAGACCGAGACGATCGACTACGCGCAGGTGGCCGAACTGGCCGCGACGCACAAGCCGAAGATGATCGTCGCCGGCGCGTCGGCCTACTCGATGGTGATCGACTGGCAGCGCCTGCGCGACATCGCCGACCGGAACGGTGCCTACCTGCTGGTCGACATGGCGCACTACGCCGGTCTGATCGCCGCGGGTGAATACCCCAACCCGGTCGGCATCGCGCACTTCGTGACCTCGACCACCCACAAGACGCTGCGCGGTCCGCGCGGCGGCCTGATCCTGTCGAACGCCGAGTTCGAGAAGCCGCTCAACTCGATGATCTTCCCCGGCATCCAGGGCGGCCCGCTGATGCACGTGATCGCCGCCAAGGCGCTGGCCTTCAAGGAGGCCGCCTCGCCGGCGTTCAAGACCTACCAGCAGCAGGTCAAGTCCAACGCCAAGGCGATGGCGAGGACGCTCACCGAGCGCGGCCTGCGCATCGTCTCGGGCGGCACCGAGAGCCACGTGTTCCTGCTCGACCTGCGCGCCAAGAAGATCACCGGCAAGGCCGCCGAGGCCGTGCTCGGCCGTGCGCACATGACCGTGAACAAGAACGCCATCCCCAACGACCCCGAGAAGCCCTTCGTCACCAGCGGCATCCGCATCGGCGCCCCGGCGATGACGACGCGCGGCTTCGGCACGACCGAAGCTACCGCGATCGCGAACCTGATGGCCGACGTGCTGGAGGCACCCGAAAACGATGCCGTGATCGCGCGCGTCGCCACCGAGGTCACGGCGCTGTGCCGGCGATTCCCGGTCTACGGCGCCGACGTCCACGGACTCTGATCGCGCGCACTTTCCCTGCACTTCGACGACCCACCGATTCCGAATCCCAGCAACCAAGGAGACTCACATGGCTGGCCGCAATTTCCTGTTCGTTCCCGGACCCACCAACGTGCCCGAGCGCGTGCAACGCGCGATGGTCGTGTCGATGGAAGACCATCGCTCGTCCAAGTTCCCCGACCTGACCAAGAGCGTGCTCGAGGACCTGAAGGCGGTCTTCAAGACCACCAACGGCACGCCGATCATCTTCCCCGCCACCGGCACCGGCGGCTGGGAAGCGGCGCTCACCAACACGCTGTCGCCCGGCGACCTGGTGCTGGCCTCGCGCTTCGGCCAGTTCAGCCACCTCTGGATCGACATGATCACGCGCCTGGGCTTCCAGGTGGAGACGGTCGAGTGCGAGTGGGGCGAGGGCGTGCCGGTCGAGAAGTACGCCGAGATCCTCTCGAAAGACAAGGGCCACAGGATCAAGGCGGTGATCGCCACCCACAACGAGACCGCCACCGGCGTGACCAGCGACATCGCCGGCGTGCGCAAGGCCCTCGACGACGCCAGGCATCCGGCGCTGCTGCTGGTCGACGCGGTCAGCTCGCTGGGCAGCATCGACTTCCGCATGGACGAGTGGGGCGTGGACATCTGCGTCAGCGGCTCGCAGAAGGGCCTGATGCTGCCGGCCGGCCTGGGCATCGTGTGTGCCAGCGAGAAGGCGCTGAAGGCGCGCGAGTCCTCGACGGCGCCGCGCTGCTTCTTCGACTTCGGCGACATGATCAAGGCCAACGCCACCGGCTACTTCCCGTACACGCCGGCGCTGCCGATGCTCTACGGCCTGCGCGAGTCGCTGACGATGATCAAGGAAGAGGGCCTGGAGAACATCTTCTGGCGCCACACCTACCTGGCCTCGGGCGTGCGCGCAGCCGTGCTGGACGGCTGGAAGCTCGGCCTGTGCGCGAAGGATCCGAAGTGGTACTCCGACACCGTGTCGGCGATCGTCGTGCCCGAGGGCATCAACGGCGCGCACGTGATCGACGTGGCCTTCCGCCGCTACAACCTGTCGCTGGGCGCCGGCCTGAGCAAGGTGGCCGGCAAGGTGTTCCGCATCGGCCACCTGGGCGACCTGAACGAGCTGATGGTGCTGGGCGCGCTGGCCGGCGCCGAGATGTCCATGCTCGACGTGGGCATCAAGATCGAGCCGGGCTCGGGCGTGGCCGCGGCGCAGAAGTACTTCCGCACCCACGACAACGTGCCCAAGAAGAAGGTCGCCCGCAGCGAGGTGGTGTATGCGTCGCAGTCGATGGGGTCGACCGAGGGCGCGCATTGATTGACCCCCCCCGTTGCGCCTGCGGCGCCCCCCCGAGGGGGCGCCGCAGGCGGACCGGCGGAGCCGGATCCGCGGCGGCCGCGCGGCTGGGCAGTGGTTGGGTGAGTGGGTGGTGATGAAGAACGATGGAGACTGACATGAGCCATTCCGTGGTGTTCCTGGACCGTGAATCGCTGAAGGCGAAGGTCCGCAAGCCGGCGCAGGCCGAGAGCTATGTGGAGCACGCCAAGACCTCGGTCGACGAGGTGGTCGCGAAGCTGCAGGGCGCGACCGTGGCGATCACCAACAAGGTGCCGCTGCGGGCCGAGACGCTGAAGCAGCTGCCGCAGTTGAAGATGATCGCGGTGGCCGCCACCGGCTACGACGTGATCGACGTGCCCTACTGCAAGGAGCACGGCATCGCGGTCGCCAACATCCGCAACTACGCGGTGCACACGGTGCCGGAGCATGCCTTCGCGCTGATCCTGGCGTTGCGTCGCAACATCCTGGCCTACCGGCAGGACGTGGAGGCGGGCGTGTGGCAGAAGTCGGACCAGTTCTGCTTCTTCACGCACGACATCGGCGACCTGCACGGCGCCACGCTGGGCATCATCGGCGAGGGCGCGATCGGCCAGGGCACCGCGGCGATCGCGCGTGGCTTCGGCATGAAGGTGCTCTTCGCCGACCACGAGCCGCCGAAGATGCCGGGCGTTGAGTTCACGCCCTTCGAGCAGGTGCTTGCCGAGAGCGACGTGATCTCGATGCACTGCCCGCTGACGCCGTCGACGCGCAACCTGATCGGGCTGGAGCAGATGCGCCGCATGAAGCGCAATGCGCTGCTGATCAACACCTCGCGCGGCGGCCTGGTCGACGAGGCGGCGCTGATCCAGGCGCTCGACGAAGGCCTGATCGCCGGCGCCGGCTTCGACGTGCTCACCACCGAGCCGCCGAAGAACGGCCACCCGCTGCTGGACGTGCGGCGCCCGAACTTCATCCTCACACCGCACGTGGCCTGGGCCTCGGACGGCGCGATGCAGTTCCTGGCCGACCAGCTCATCGACAACATCGATCGGTGGGCCGAAGGCCGACCGCAGCATCTGGTGACCTGAGGAGCCGGCGATGAAGAAACTGCTGTACCAATTCGACACCGACCCGCATCCGGCAGTGTTCGACAACGTCGTCGCCTACGACGGCGGCGCCGATCACGTGACGGCCTATGGCGGCATCACGCCGGCCAACGTGGGCGGGCTCGTCGACGGCGCGATCTTCACGCGCGCGCCGAAGGACAAGAAGAACACCGCGATCTTCGTCGGCGGGTCCAACATGGCCGACGGCGAGGCGCTGTTCAAGGCGGTGCGCAAGAAGTTCTTCGCCAACTTCCGCGTGTCGGTGATGCTCGACAGCAACGGCTCGAACACCACCGCCGCGGCCGGTGTGGCGTGGCTGGCGCACGGCCGCTCGCTGGCCGGCAAGCGCGCCGTGGTGCTGGCCGGCACCGGCCCGGTGGGCCAGCGCGCCGCGGTGATGCTGGCGAAGGAGGGCGCGCGCGTGGCGATCACCAGCCGCACGCTGGAGCGCGCGCAGGCGGCCGCACGGGCCATCGCCGAGCGCTTCAAGATCGAGGTCGACGCGATCGAGGCGGACGACAACGCGGCCCGCGCCCGCGCCATCGAAGGCGCGAACCTGGTGTTCGCCACCGGCGCGGCCGGTGTCGCGCTGCTCGACGAGGCGGCCTGGAAGGACCACCCGCAGCTCGAGCTGCTGTCGGACGCCAACGCCACGCCCACGCTGGGCATCGAGGGCATCGACATGATGGACAAGGGTGCGCAGCGTCACGGCAAGACGGTGTTCGGCGCCATCGGTTTCGGCGCGCTGAAGATCGCGCTGCACCGCGCCTGCATCGCCCGCATGTTCGAACAGCAGGATCTCGTGCTCGACGGCGAAGAGATCTACGCCATCGCGAAAACCATGGTGGGGTAGATGACGACCCCCCCGTTGCGGCTGCGCCGCTCCCCCCGAGGGGGCGCCGCTGGCGGGCCGGCCAAGCCGGACCCGCGGCGGCCACTCGGGGGGTCGTGAGATGCGGACGGGGTGTGTGAAGGAGACATGAACGTGATTGACGATCTGACGACAAGCAAGTTTCTCGACGCACTGGCCAGCGGCAACGCCACGCCGGGCGGCGGCAGCGCCGCCGCGATCATGGGCGCGATGGGCGCCGCGCTGGTGTCGATGGTGGCCAACCTCACCATCGGCAAGAAGGGCTACGAGGCCGTCGAGACCGAGATGCGCCAGCTGCTGGCCGAGTCGGAGGCACTGCGCGTGCGCTTGGCCGACATGGTGGCCGAGGACGTGGCGGCCTTCGACACGCTGATGGCCGCCTACAAGCTGCCGAAGACGAGCGACGACGAGAAGGCCGCGCGCAGCGCGGCCATCCAGGCCGGCCTGAAGCTGGCCACCGAGGCACCGTTGGCCTGTGCCCGCGCCTGCGCCGAGGCAGTGCGCCTGACCGAACGCGCTGTCGCGCACGGCAACCTCAATGTCATCAGCGACGTCGGTGTCGGCGTGGTCGCGGCCTGGGCCGCGCTGCGCAGCGCCGCGCTCAACGTGCACATCAACGCGCCGCAGATCAAGGACCGCGCCTGGGCCGACCGCGCGCTGACCGAGCTGCAGGGCCTGCTCGCCGAATGCGGGCCGCTCTCCGAGCGCGTGCACGACACGGTCAAGGCCAAGCTCGGCTGAGCCGGGCTGCTCGCCGCCCGCCGAATTCCACAGAACCCACAGGAGACCACGATGGACATTCATGAGTACCAGGCCAAGGAACTGCTCGCCGGCTTCGGCGTGCCGGTGCCGCGCGGCAGCGTGGCCTACAGCGCCGACCAGGCCGTCTACGCCGCCACCGAACTCGGCGGCTGGCACTGGGCCGTGAAGGCGCAGATCCACTCCGGCGGCCGCGGCAAGGCCGGCGGCGTGAAGCTGTGCCGCACCTACCAGGAAGTGGCCGCCGCCGCGAAGGCGATGCTCGGCGCCACGCTGGTGACCAACCAGACCGGCCCGGCCGGCAAGGTGGTCAACCGCCTCTACGTCGAGCAGGCCGAACCCTTCGAGCGCGAGCTCTACCTGGGCTTCGTGCTGGACCGCAAGATCGAGCGCATCCGCGTCATCGCCTCGGCCAACGGCGGCATGGAGATCGAGGAGATCGCGCACGACAAGCCCGAGTCGATCCTGCAGATCGAGGTCGAGCCGGCGGTGGGCCTGCAGCCCTTCCAGGCGCGCGAGATCGCCTTCGGCCTGGGCCTCAACATCAAGCAGGTGAGCCAGGCGGTCACGGCCATCATGGGCTGCTACCGCGCCTTCCGCGACCTCGACGCGACGATGGTCGAGATCAACCCGCTGGTGGTCACCAAGGACCAGCGCGTGCTGGCGCTCGACGCCAAGATGAGCTTCGACGACAACGCGCTGTTCCGCCGCCGCCAGATCGCCGAGATGCGCGACGTGGCCGAGGAGGACCCGCGCGAGGCCACCGCCAACCAGCATGGCCTGAACTACGTGGGCCTCGAAGGCGACATCGGCTGCATCATCAACGGCGCCGGCCTCGCCATGGCGACGATGGACATGATCAAGTACGCCGGCGGCGAGCCCGCGAACTTCCTCGACGTCGGTGGCGGCGCCTCGCCCGAGCGCGTCGGTCAGGCCTTCAACCTCGTGCTGTCGGACCGCAACGTCAAGGCGATCCTGGTCAACATCTTCGCCGGCATCAACCGCTGCGACTGGGTGGCGCAGGGCGTGGTGCAGGCCGCCAAGGGCCTGCGCGTGCCGCTGATCGTGCGGCTGGCCGGCACCAACGTGGAGGAGGGCCAGAAGATCGTGCGCGAGTGCGGCTTGCCCATCATCACCGCCGACTCGCTGGCCGAGGCCGCGCAGAAGGCCGTGCAGGCCGCGCGCGAGCACGTGCCCGCCTGAGCCTGACGACGACGACCCTCACCGACGAGAAAGCGAGACACCCATGAGCATCCTGATCGACGAGAAGACCCCCGTCATCGTGCAGGGCTTCACCGGCGACAAGGCGACCTTCCACGCGAAGGAGATGATCGCCTACGGCACCAACGTGGTCGGCGGCGTGACGCCCGGCAAGGGCGGCCAGCGCCACCTGGAACGCCCGGTGTTCAACACCGTCAAGGAAGCGGTCCGAGACACCGGCGCCGAGGCCAGCCTGCTGTTCGTGCCGCCGCCGTTTGCCGCCGACGCCCTGATGGAAGCGGCCGACGCCGGCCTGAAGCTGGTGTGCATCATCACCGACGGCATCCCGGCGCAGGACATGATGCGCGTGAAGCGCTACCTCCGCCGCTACGCGAAGGAGCAGCGCACCACCATCGTCGGCCCCAACTGCGCCGGCATCATCAGCGCCGGCAAGGCCATGCTGGGCATCATGCCGGGCAACATCTACCAGCGTGGCAACGTCGGCATCGTGTCGCGCTCGGGCACGCTGGGCTACGAGGCCGCCGCGCAGATGAAGGCGCTGGGCATCGGCGTGACCACCAGCGTGGGCATCGGCGGCGACCCGATCAACGGCAGCTCCTTCCTCGACCACCTCGAGCGCTTCGAGCAGGACCCGGAGACCAAGGCCGTGATCATGATTGGCGAGATCGGCGGCCCGCAGGAGGCCGAGGCCTCGGCCTGGGTCCAGGCCCACATGAGCAAGCCGGTGGTCGGCTACGTGGCCGGCCTCACCGCGCCGAAGGGCCGCCGCATGGGCCATGCCGGCGCCATCATCTCCGCGGTGGGCGACACGGCGGCCGAGAAGGCCGAGATCATGCGCTCCTACGGCCTGCTGGTGTCGCCGAGCGCGGCCGAGCTGGGCAGGACCGTCGCGCAGGCGTTGACGCGCGTGCAGTGATGGGCGAACGTTCCCGCCCCGACCTCGCGGACCCCGACGAGTCGGCCGCCGGCGCCGAACGCGCCGACGCGCTGGCCCGCTCGGAGCTGCTGCGTGCGGCGCTGATCGGCGTCATCGAACGCTACGAGCCCGAGGTCGCGCGCGTGCTGCGCGGCGAGGCGCCGCAGGAGCGCATGTCCACCCGCCTGCTGGCCCGCACGATCCAGGCGCAGGCGATCTGGTTCCAGCTGCTCGCCATCGCCGAGCAGAACCGCGACATGCGGCGCCGCCGCGAGGTCGAGCGCCAGCGTGGCCATGCGCAGGTGCGCGGCACCTTCGCGCACGTGTTCCACACCGCCGTCGAGGCCGGTCTCGATGCGAAGCAGATCCGCGAGGCGCTGTGCAGCCTGCGCATCCGCCCGGTCATCACCGCGCACCCGACCGAGGCCAAGCGCGTGACGGTGCTCGAACGCCACCGCCGCATCTACCTGCGCCTGTTCGACCTGGAGTCGCCGCGCTGGACCGACCGCGAGCGCGAGGACCTCACCCGCGCGATCAGCGACGAGGTCGAGCTGCTGTGGCTCACCGGCGAGCTGAAGCTCGACAAGCCCACGGTGGACCAGGAGGTGGCCTGGGGCCTGTACTTCTTCGACGAGAACCTGTTCGACGTCGTGCCGCAGCTCTACGGCCGCATCGAGGCCGCGTTCGCGAAGCAGTTCCCCGGCGAGACGCTGGAGCTGCCGGTGGTGTTCGGCTTCGGCTCGTGGATCGGCGGCGACCGCGACGGCAACCCCTTCGTGACCAGCACGGTCACGCGCCACACGCTGTGGCAGATGCGCCTGGCGAGCCTGCGCCGCTACCGCAGCCGGCTGGCCGACCTGGCGCGCAACCTCAGCATCAGCGAGCGGGCCGCCGCGTTGCCGGAGGACTTCCGCGCCGCCGTCGCCGCGGCGCTGGCTGCACTGCCCGACGGCGCCGGCGTGGCCGCGCGCAACCCCGGCGAGCTGTTCCGGCAGTTCATCGCCGGCATGCTGGCCAGGCTCGACGCGACGATCGCACGCAACGGCGAGCAGCCCGAGCCGGCCGACGCCGCGCGCGATGCCGCGCCCTACGAGCATGCCGACCAGCTGATCGGCGACATCGAGCTGATGCACCGTGCACTGGTCGAGACCGGCGCCCAGCCGCTCGCGAAGACCTTCCTCGCACCGCTGCTGCGCGAGGTGCGCACCTTCCGCTTCGCGACGGTGCGCCTGGACATCCGAGAGAACACGATCCGCATCAACGCCACGCTCGGGGAGCTCTACCGTGCCGTGCGGGGCAGCGAGCCGCCGGCCAGCGACAGCGCCGAGTGGAAGGACTGGCTGCTCACCGAGCTGGCCGCGCCGCGCCGCGCCGGCGAGGCGCCGCTCGCCACCGCGGGCCTCACGCCGGAGGCGCAGGAGACGCTGGCGACCTTCCGCACCGTCGCCGAGATGCGCGACCGCGTCGACCGCGAGGCCTTCGGCACGCTGATCCTCAGCATGACCCACAGCGCCACCGATGTGCTGGGCGTCTACCTGCTGGCCAAGCATGCCGGGCTGTTCAACGATGCGCAGGCGGTGGAGCGCTGCACGCTGCCGGTGGTGCCGCTGCTCGAGACCATTCCCGACCTGCGGCGCGCGCCGGCCATCCTGAAGGAGCTGCTCGCGGTGCCGCTGGTGCAGCGCTCGCTGCGCCTGCACGGCAACGTGCAGGAGGTGATGATCGGCTACTCGGACTCCAACAAGGATGGCGGCTACTTCACCGCCAACTGGGAGCTGAGCAAGGCGCAGGCGACGATGACGCGGCTGGGCGAGGATCTCGGCGTCAAGATCGCCTTCTTCCACGGCCGCGGCGGCTCGGTGAGCCGCGGCGGCGCGCCCACCGGCCGCGCGATCGCGGCGCTGCCCGCGGGCTCGATCCGCGGCGGCTTCCGCAGCACCGAACAGGGCGAGGTGGTGTCGTACAAGTACGCCAACCGCGGCACCGCGCACTACCAGGTAGAGCTGCTCGCGTCGTCGGTGCTGCAGCACGTGCTGCTGTCCGAGCGCGAGTCCGCGCTGGTGCCCAAGCACGAGTTCGACGAGGCGATGGAGGCGATCTCCGGCGTGTCGTGGACGGCTTACCGCCAGCTGATGGAGTCGGAACACCTGCTCGCCTACCTGCAGGGCTCCAGCCCGCTGGAGGAGCTGGCCCTGCTCAACATCGGCTCGCGGCCGGCGCGGCGCACGCAGGCGCGCACGCTGGCCGACCTGCGCGCGATCCCCTGGGTGTTCGCGTGGACGCAGAACCGCCACATGCTGACCGGCTGGTACGGCCTGGGCAGCGGGCTGGCGGCCTTCGTCGAGGTGCGCAAGGCGCGTGGGCTCGACCTGCTGCAGCGCATGTTCCACGAGGGCCGGCTGTTCCGCACCGTGATCGACGAGGTGGAGAAGACGCTGCTGACGGTCGACCTCGACATCGCGCGCGAGTTCGCCGGCCTGGTGGCCGACCCGGCGGTGCGAGAGCCGATCTTCCAGGCCATCGAGCGCGAGTACCGCCTCACCTGCGAGATGGTGCTGAAGGTGTCGGGCGGCAGGCAGGTGGCCGAGCGCTTCCCGCAGCTGCGTCGCCGTCTGGCGCGCCGGCTGCAGACCATGAACCAGGTCAGCCGCGAGCAGGTGCAACTGCTGCGCGCGCTGCGCGACGGTGGCGACGACGACGTGCGCACCGCCTTCCTGCTGTCGATCAACTGCGCGGCCGCCGGCCTGGGCGCCACCGGCTGACGCGTCGGGCGACCCACTGCCTTTCTCCGCTTTCCCCTTTTCCATCATCGAGGACTTGCTGCCATGAGCTTCACCATCATCGACCAGGCTACGCCGCGCCTGCACCGCTCCGAGCTGGCCGTGCCTGGCACCAACACGGCGATGTTCGAGAAGGCCGCCGCGTCGGCCGCCGACATCGTGTTCCTCGACCTCGAGGACGCGGTGGCGCCCGACGACAAGCCGCAGGCGCGCAAGAACATCATCCAGGGCCTCAACGAGGTGGACTGGGGCACGAAGACGATGATGATCCGCATCAACGGCCTCGACACCCACTACATGTACCGCGACGTGGTCGACATCGTCGAGGCCTGCCCGCGGCTCGACATGATCCTGATCCCGAAGGCCGGCGTCGCCGCCGACGTGTACGCGATCGACATGCTGGTCACGCAGATCGAGAACGCCAAGGGGCGCAGCAAGCGCATCGGCTTCGAGGTGCTGATCGAGACGGCCCTCGGCATGGCCAACGTCGAGGCGATCGCGCAGTCGAGCCGGCGGCTGGAGGCGATGAGCTTCGGCGTGGCCGACTACGCCGCGTCGACGCGCGCCCGCACCACGGTGATCGGTGGCGTGAACAAGGACTCGGTGGTGCTGACCGACAAGGACGAGCAGGGCAACCGCCAGGCGTTCTGGACCGACCCCTGGCATGCCGCGCAGACCCGCATGATGGTGGCCTGCCGCGCCTACGGCCTGCGCCCGATCGACGGCCCGTTCGGCGACTTCGGTGACCCCGACGGCTACAGGGCCGCGGCCAACCGCGCCGCGGTGCTGGGCTACGAGGCAAGTGGGCGATCCACCCGTCGCAGATCGAGCTGGCCAACGGGGTGTTCACGCCGTCCGAGGCCGAGGTGACCAAGGCGCGCCGCATCCTCGAGGCGATGGCGCAGGCCGCGAAGGAAGGCCGCGGCGCGGTCTCGCTCGACGGCCGCCTGATCGACATCGCCAGCATCCGCATGGCCGAGGCGCTGCTCGCGAAGGCCGATTCGATCAGCGCGGCGGCCAAGGGCTGAGGCGGCGCGGGGACGCGCGCCCGGCTGCCTCGGTCACGCCGCGCTGCGCACCACCTTCTTGCGCGCCGGGACGGTCGGCTCCGCGGCGGCAGCGCTCACGGCCGGTGCCCCGGCCGCGGCGCTCTTGCGCCGCATGTGCTCCAGCCGCCAGTGGATCCAGGCTGGCCATGCACGCGCAGGAACTGCTCGAGGCGGCGGCGGGCGGCGGGCACCGGCCGGCCGGCCAGGTGCATCACGTGCCAGTCGCGTTCGATCGGACAGTCCGGCATCGGCAGGATGGCCAGCATGCCGGTCTCCAGCTCCAGCACGCAGGAGTGCAAGGAGAGGAAGGCCACGCCGAAGCCGGCCGCGCACATCTGCTTGATGGCCTCGTTGCTCGACATCTCGGAGCCGATGGTCAGCGACACGCCGGCGTCCTTGAACAACTGCTCGACCGTGGTGCGCGTGCCGGAGCCGCGCTCGCGCACCAGCAGGTTGGCCTGGTTCAGCGCAGCGAGGCCGGGCTTGGGCGTGGTCATCAGCGGGTGCGACGGCGCGGCGACGAAGGCCATCGGGTGCTTCGCGAACGCGGCGGAGATGGTCTTCAGCTCGGCGGGCGGGCGGCCCATGATGCGAGGTCGATGTCCTGTCCGGCGAGCTGGTTCACCACGTCGGCGCGGTTGCCGATCTGCAGCTTCACCTTCACCTGCGGGTGCTCGCGCACGAACTCCAGCAGCAGCGGCGGCAGCAGGTACTCGGCGGTGGTCACGGCGCCGATGCGCAGCAGGCCGGCGATGTCGCCGCAGTGCGCCGCCATCGCGTCGCCGGCCTCGCCCCACAGGTCGAGTATGCGGCTGGCGTAGCCGGCCAGCAGCTCGCCGGCTTCGGTGAGCTTCACCCCCCGCGCGCTGCGCCGCAGCAGCGGCGTGCCGGCCGCGTCTTCCAGGATGCCGAGCTGGATCGACACCGCCGGCTGCGTGAGGTGCATCTCGTCGGCCGCGCGCGACACGCTGCCGAGCCGCGCGACCGCGTTGAAGGCGGCGAGCTGGCGGAAGGTGGCGTTGCGGAGGGGGTTGCTCATCGGACGGCGTGTCGACCCATTAGGCTACGCGATCGGCCCGGCCCGTTCCTGTTTTGCAGAACCGAATAGCCCGGTCGCAGTCAGGGCGACTCCCTGGGGGCGTGCCCCCGGCGGGATGGCTGCGGGACAGCCGGTCTGGCCGCAGCGTCGGGTCGCCGCGGCCAGGACGGCCGCTGCATCCTGTCAGCGGCTGCGCCGAGGATTCTTCTGGCTGCGGCACGGGCCTGGAGGCGCTTCACTTCGCTGGCGCGAAGTGAGCCTGCGCCGCAGCTTTGTGGTCTGCGTTCACGTCGTTGCGCGACATGAACTTCGCCCCAAGGCGAACGAGGCGCTACGCGCCTGCCGGGCTCAACGCCCGGCCGCTGCTCGCAGCGCGTTCGCCTTGTCGGTCTTCTCCCAGCTGAACTCGGGTTCTTCGCGGCCGAAGTGGCCGTAGGCTGCGGTCTTCTCGTAGATCGGGCGCAGCAGATCGAGCATCTGGATGATGCCCTTGGGGCGCAGGTCGAAGTGCTCGGCCACCAGCCTGGCGAGCTGGTCGTCGGGGATCACGCCGGTGCCTTCGGTGTAGACCGTGATGTTCATCGGCCGCGCCACGCCGATCGCGTAGGCCACCTGGATCTGGCACTGCCGCGCCAGGCCGGCGGCGACGATGTTCTTGGCCACGTAGCGCGCGGCATAGGCGGCCGAGCGGTCGACCTTGGTCGGGTCCTTGCCGGAGAACGCACCGCCGCCGTGCGGGCAGGCGCCGCCATAGGTGTCGACGATGATCTTGCGGCCGGTCAGGCCGCAGTCACCCTGGGGGCCGCCGATGACGAAGCGGCCGGTCGGGTTGATCAGGTACTTGGTGTCCTTCAGCCATTCCTTGGGCAGCACCGGCTTGATGATCTCTTCGATGATGGCCTCGGTGAACGAGGCTTCATCTTCTTCGCGGTCTCGCTCTGGTCGGGGCTGTGCTGGGTGGACAGCACCACGGTGTCGATGCTGTGCGGCTTGCCGTCCACGTAGCGCATCGTCACCTGGCTCTTCGCGTCGGGCCGCAGGAAGGGCAGGCGGCCGTCCTTGCGCAGCTGCGCCTGACGCTCGACGAGGCGGTGCGCATAGTAGATCGGCGCGGGCATCAGCTCGGGCGTCTCGTCGCAGGCGTAGCCGAACATCAGGCCCTGGTCGCCGGCGCCGGTGTTCAGGTGGTCGTCGCTGGCCTGGTCGACGCCCTGCGCGATGTCATTGCTCTGCTTGTCGTAGGCCACCAGCACCGCGCAGCCCTTGTAGTCGATGCCGTACTCGGTGTTGTCGTAGCCGATGCGCTTGATCGTGTCGCGCGCGACCTGGATGTAGTCGACGTGCGCGTTGGTCGTGATCTCGCCGGCCAGCACCACGAGGCCGGTGTTGGTCAGCGTCTCGGCCGCCACGCGCGAGCGCGGGTCCTGCGCGAAGATCGCATCGAGGATGGCGTCCGAGATCTGGTCGGCCACCTTGTCGGGGTGCCCTTCGGAGACGGACTCAGAGGTGAAAAGGAAGTCGTTGGCCACTCTTAAACTCCATCAATCGATCCATTGCAACTCGCGTTGCCGGGCCCGGGTCGGGAGGAGCGGCGAACGCTTTAGCGGTTTGTTGGGTCCTTCGACCCGGCAGACCCGACCGGCCCTGCAATCGCCCCGCAAGTAGTTCCGTAACTCGGCGACGCCACAATTCTAACGACCCTCGATGAGCCGATTCCTGACGACCCTGATGCGCGTGCTGTCCGGCTGGCCGCTGTGGCTGCTGCACGGCCTCGGCGCGCCGATCGGCTGGCTGGTCTATGCCGCCTCGGGCGACTACCGGCGCCGCTTCCGCGCCACGTGGCGCTCGCCGGCGTGCCGTGGCCGCAGGCGCGGCAGGCCATCGGCGCGGCCGGCCGCATGCTCACCGAGCTGCCGCCGCTGTGGGCCCGCCCACCCGAGGCCGCGCTGCCGATGACGGTGCAGTGGCAGGGCGGCGAACTGATCGAACGGGCCCAGGCCGCCGGTCGCGGGCTGGTGATGCTGACGCCCCACCTCGGCTGCTTCGAGGTCGTGGGGCAGTCGTATGCCGAGCACTACGGCGCCGGCCGCGGCGCAATGACGGTGCTCTACCGCCCGGCGCGCAAGCCCTGGCTGCGCCCGCTGGTCGAGGCGGCGCGCCGCCGGCCCGGGCTCGATGCCGCGCCCGCCACGCTGGGTGGCGTGCGCCAGATGATCCGCGCGCTCAAGCGAGGCGAGGTCGTCGGCCTGCTGCCCGACCAGGTACCGCCCGAGGGCCTGGGCGTGTGGGCGCCGTTCTTCGGCCAGCCGGCCTATACGATGACTCTGGCCGCGCGCCTGGTGCAGCAGACGGTGCGGCGCTGCTGCTGATCTGGGGCGAGCGCCTGCCCGGCGGCGCTGGCTACCGGGTGCGCGTCAGCGAGCTCGGCGAGCCGCTGCCCGCCGATCCGGCCGAGGCCGCCGCGGCCATCAACCGCGCGATGGAAGGCCTGATCCGCCAGTGCCCGCAGCAATACCTGTGGGGCTACCACCGCTACAAGCAACCACGCTCCGGCGGTGTCGCCGGCGCCGACGACTGACATGCGCCTCGTTCTCTTCCTGCTGTGGCTGCTGCACTGGCTGCCCTTGCCGATCCTCGCCGCGCTGGGCCGCGGCCTCGGGCGGCTGCTGTGGCACGTGGCCGGGTCGCGCCGGCGCATCGCGCTGCGCAACCTCGCGCTGTGTTTCCCGGCCTGGACCGAAGACCAGCGCCAGGCGCTGGCGCGCGAGCATTTCCAGTGGCTGGGCCGCAGCCTGCTCGAGCGCGGCCTGCTCTGGTATGCCTCGCCGGCCCGCCTGCGTCGCTTGATGCACATCGAGGGGCCGGCCAGCTTCGCCGATACCCACGACGGCCCGGTGATGTGGCTGGTGCCGCACTTCATGGGCCTCGACGTGGCCGGCGCCGCGGTGCAGCTGTTCGTGGCGCGGCCCGGCTGTTCCATCTACCAGGCGCAGAGCAACAAGGTGTTCGACGCAGCGCTGCGACGCGCCCGGCTGCGCTACGGCAACGCCAGGATCTTCGCGCGCAACGAGACCGCCAAGCCGCTGATGCGCGCCATCAAGGACGGCATGGGCTTCTTCAACCTGCCCGACATGGATTTCGGCGCCAAGGATGCGGCCTTCGTGCCCTTCTTCGGCGTGCCGGCGGCCACGCTGCTGGCGCCGTCGCGCATGGCGCGGCTGCTGGGCATGAAGGTGCAGCCGGTCATCGCCTACATGCTGCCCGGCGGACGCGGCTACCGGGTGCGCTTCTTCGAGCCCTGGGACGACTTCCCGACCGTTGATGCCGAGGCCGACACCCTGCGCATGAACCGCTGGATCGAGGAGCGCATCCGCGAGCACGCGGCGCAGTATCTTTGGGTCCACAAGCGCTTCAAGACGCGTCCGCCCGGCGAGGCGCCGCTGTACGGCGGCTGAACTTCCCCGACGGAGCGCGCTCCACCCGCTACACCCTCGACAGGAGACGCCCCATGAACCTTCACGCCATGCTCGCGCAGCGCGCCGCCGACGGCCGCCCGCTGCGGGTGGCCCTGATCGGCGCCGGCAAGTTCGGCTCCATGTTCCTGAGCCAGGTGCGCCGCACCCCCGGACTGCACCTGGTGGCGGTGTCCGACCTGAGCCCGGCACGCGCGAAGGCGGCGCTGCTGTCGGTGGGCTGGGACGAGGACCGGCTCGGCGCGAAGACCCTGGACGACGCCCATCGCAGCGGCAGCACCTGCCTCACCGACGACACGCCGGCCGTGATCGCCAGCGACGCGGTCGAGGTGGTGATCGACGCCACCGGCTCGCCGGCCGCCGGCATTGCCCACGTGCTGGCGTGCTGCCGGCACGGCAAGCACATCGTGATGGTCAACGTGGAGGCCGACGCGCTGGCCGGCCCGCTGCTGGCGCGCAAGGCGCGCGAGGCCGGCATCGTCTACTCGCTGGCCTACGGCGACCAGCCGGCGCTGATCTGCGAGATGGTCGACTGGGCGCGCACTGCGGGCTTCCAGGTGGTGGCCGCCGGCAAGGGCACCAAGTACCTGCCGAGCTACCACGCCAGCACGCCCGATACGGTGTGGAACCACTACGGCCTGAGCGCCGACGACGCCAGGGCGGGCGGCATGAACGCGCAGATGTTCAACAGCTTCCTCGACGGCACCAAGAGCGCCATCGAGATGGCCGCGGTGTCCAACGCCTGCGGCCTGACACCGGCCGACGACGGGCTGGCCTTCCCGCCCTGCGGCGTGGATGACCTGGCGCGCCTGCTCAAGCCGCGCGCCGACGGCGGCCTGCTGCAGCACCGCGGCCAGGTGGAGGTGATCTCCTCGCTGGAGCGCGACGGCCGCCCGGTGTTCCGCGATCTGCGCTGGGGCGTCTACGTCACCTTCGCGGCCGACAGCGAGTACGTGCGCCGCTGCTTCAAGGAGTACGGCCTTGTCACCGACCCAAGCGGCGAGTACTCGTCGATGTACAAGCCCTTCCACCTGATCGGCCTGGAACTCGGCATCAGCGTGGCCAGCGCCGGCCTGCGCCGCGAGGCGACCGGCGCGGCCACTGGCTGGCGCGGCGACGTGGTGGCGACCGCCAAGCGCGCGCTGCGTGCCGGAGAGGTGCTCGACGGCGAGGGCGGCTACACCGTCTACGGCAAGCTGATGCCGGCGGCCGCCTCGCTGGCCGGCGGCTACCTGCCGCTGGGGCTGGCGCACAAGGTCAGGCTCAAGCGCGACATCGCCGACGGGCGGCCGGTCGGATGGAACGACGTGGAGTTCGATGCCCGCAGCGAGGCGGTTCAGTTCCGCCGCGAGATGGAAGCGGCCTTCCGCTGAACGTCGGGGCCCGGGAAGCGCATCCGTGGTCGCCGGGAAGGAGAACGCAATGGACGAACAGGCAGCCTCGGAATTCCGGCGCGGCAGCGTGCGCGCCGCCGGCCTGCAGTTCCACTATCTCGAGGCCGGCAGCGGGCCACTGGCACTGTGCCTGCACGGATTTCCCGATTCGCCCTGGACCTACCGCCATCTGCTGCCGCGCCTGGCCCGGGCCGGCTACCGCGCCGTGGCGCCCTTCATGCGCGGCTATGCGCCGACCGGGGTGCCGGCCGACGGCGACTTCTCGAGCCGCGCGCTGGCGAACGATCCCAACGCGCTGCACCGGGCGCTGGGCGGCGCCGGTGACGCCGTGCTGATCGCCCACGACTGGGTGCCTTCGCCGCCTACGGTGCGCTGGCCGCCGAGCCCGCGCGCTGGCGCCGCGCGGTGATCGGCAGCGTGCCGCACTTCCGCGTGTTCGGGGCGATCGCGTCGCGCTACCCGCAGCTCAAGCGCTCGTTCTACTTCTGGCTGTTCCAGATGGACATCGCCGAACGCTGGGTGGCCGCGAACGACCTGGCCTTCCTCGAGCAGTTGTGGCGCGACTGGTCGCCGGGCCACGAGCCTGCGGCGGAGATGGCGCACGTGAAGGCCTGCCTGCGCGACCCGGCCCACCTGCACGCGGCGCTGGGCTACTACCGCGACTTCTTCGCTCCGCAGCGCTTCGGCACGCCGGCCTGGGCCGACGAGCATGCCGCGGTGCTGGGCCGGCCGGTGCCGCAGCCCACGCTCTACCTGCACGGCAACGACGACGGCTGCATCGCGCTCGACGCGGCGGCGGCCGAGGCCATGCTCGGCCAACTGGGCCCGGGCTCCGAGGTCGACCGCATCGACGGCGTGGGCCACTTCTTCTGGGTCGAGCGGCCCGATGCGATCAACGATCGCGTGCTGCGCTTCCTGCAGACTCACTGAGGGGCCGCTTTCTCCCGCACCACGGCGCCACCCGACGCGCGTGCGGCCGAGCGCCCACCGCCTACCGCCGCAAGGAGACACCATGTCCAGCGCTGCCACCTCCCAACTGCTCGCCCTGCTCGGCACCGAGCTGCCGATCATCCAGGCGCCGATGGCTGGCGTGCAGGTCGGTGCGATGACCGTCGCCGTCAGCAACGCCGGCGGGCTGGGCTCGCTGCCGGCCGCGATGCTGGGCGCCGACGCGCTGCGCAGCGAGCTGGCCGCGATCCGCGAACGGACCGCACGCCCCTACAACGTCAACTTCTTCTGCCATGCACCGCCCGTGCCCAGCAGCGAGCGCGAGGCGAACTGGCGGGCCACGCTGGCGCCGTACTACCGCGAGTTCGGTATCGACGCCTCGGCCATCCCGCCGGGCCCGGGGCGACGCGCGTTCGGTGCCGAGGAGGCGGAGCTGCTGGCCGAGTTCGAGCCGCCGGTGGTGAGCTTCCACTTCGGGCTCCCGTCGGCCGAGCTGCTGGTGCGCGTGCGGCGCTGGGGCGCGAAGCTGCTGGCGTCGGCCACCACGGTCGACGAGGCGCGCTGGCTCGAGGACCACGGGGTCGACGCCGTCATCGCCCAGGGCCTGGAGGCCGGCGGCCACCGCGGCCACTTCCTGTCCGACGACCTGAGCGCCCAGCTCGGGACCTTCGCGCTGCTGCCCCAGGTGGTGCGGGCGGTGCGCGTGCCGGTGATCGCGGCCGGCGGCATTGCCGATGCGAACGGCGTGGCCGCAGCGCTGGCCCTGGGCGCGGCCGGCGTGCAGGTGGGCACGGCCTACCTGCTGTGCCCGGAAGCGACCACCAGCGCGCTGCACCGCGCCGCGCTGCAGAGCGACGCTGCGCGCCACACGGCCCTCACGCGCCTGTTCACCGGCCGGCCCGCGCGCGGCATCGTCAACCGTGTGATGCGCGAGCTGGGGCCGATGAACCCGGCCGCGCCCGCGTTCCCGCTGGCCACCGCGGCGATCGCGCCGCTGCGCGCACACGCCGAGAAGCAGGGCAGCGGCGACTTCTCGCCGCTGTGGTCGGGGCAGAACGCGAGCGGCTGCCTCGCGTTGCCGGCCGCCGAGGTGACGCGTTCGCTGGCGGAGGGTCTGCTGTAGCGGCGCGCCGCTGCGGGCCGTTCAGCCGGCGATGCCGGGTTGCGGCGCGGCCTCCGCGCGGTCGGTCGCCAGCAGCGTCTCCAGGCATTGCTCCTGGACGCCGTAGTAGTCCTTCAGCGCGCGCACCTGCTCGCGCAGCGGTTCGGCGGCCCTCGGGTGCTCGCGCTTCACCGCCAGGATCATCTTGTTCTTCTGGGTGTGCTCGAGCGAGGTGAACTCGAACACCTGGGTGTCGTAGCCCTCGGCCTCCAGCAGCAGCGCGCGCAGGCCGTCGGTCAGCATCTCGGCCTCCTGGCCGAGGTGGATGCCGTGCCGCAGCAGCGGCAGCAGCAGCGTGGGGCTGCGCAGCTGCGGGCGCAGCTGCTTGTGGCAGCAAGGCGAGCACATGATGATGCGCGCGCCCGAGCGGATGCCCATGTGCATCGCGTGATCGGTGGCGATGTCGCAGGCGTGCAGCGCGATCATGATGTCGACCGGCCGGGCCGCGTAGCTGCGCACGTCGCCCAGCTCGAAGGACAGGCCGTCCAGGCCGAGCTGCTGCGCGGTGGCGTTGCCCAGAGCGACCATGTCGTCCTTCAGGTCGACGCCGGTGACCCGGACCGGGCGGTGCAGCGTGCGGCGCAGGTGGTCGTGCACCGCGAAGGTGAGGTAGCCCTTGCCGGCACCGAAGTCCAGCACCTGCAGCGGCTGCTCACCCTGAGCCTGCGCGAGCGACGGGGCCGACGCCAGCGCGTGGGCCAGCACCTCGATGAACTTGTTGATCTGCTTCCACTTGCGTGCCATGGCCGGCACCACGCGGTGCTGGGCGTCGGTGACGCCCAGGGCGACGAGGAAGGGCTGCTGCGGGTCGACGTAGCGGTGCTTCTCGCGGTCGTGCGAAGGCGGTGCGGCCGTCGGCGCGTCGGACCCGCCGTTCGCCAGGGCGGAGGGCTGTTCCGGGTTCTCGGCGGCGGCATCGGCCGGCGCGGCGGGCTTGCGGCTGCGCCGCAGCGTGGCCTTGCCCTTGCGGCTGATGGCGAGCTGCAGTTCGCCGTCGGGGGTCAGCAGGTGCAGGTTGTCGAAGGCGCTGTCGATCAGCTCGGCCACCGTGGACAGGCCCTCCTCGACCGGCAGGTTCTTCGTCACGTCCTTCGTGCGGTGGTTGTAGGTCAGCGACAGGCAGGCGCGGCCCTTCAGCGTGAGCGGCCGCACCAGCACGCGCTGCAGGTCGGGCCGGGGCCCGCGCGGGCCGGCCAGCACCATCTTGACGAGGCGGTGGTCGGCGAGGGCGGCGCGCGCCTCGTCGAAGAACTGCGTGCGCGGTTCCGCCGCGGGCGGCCGGGCCGCAGCGGCGGGAGGGATCGGGGTCGTGGGCACGGAGGGGCGGCGCGGAGCCGGGATCGAGGACGCCTCATTGTCGGCTGGCGGCACGGGAGGGGTCGATAATCCCGTCATCATGAAGCTGCGGTTCACCAAGATGCAGGGCGCGGGCAACGACTTCGTCGTGCTCGACGCCACCCGAGAGCCGCTGACGCTGAGCCCGGCGCAGTACCGCTATCTGGCCGACCGGCGCTTCGGCGTCGGCGCGGATCAGGTCCTGATCGTCGGCGCGAGCGACGAGCCCGGCATCGACTTCACCTACCGCATCGTCAATGCCGACGGCAGCGAGGTCGAGCAATGCGGCAACGGGGCGCGCTGCTTCGTGCGCTACGTGCGCGAGGCCGGCCTCACGAAGAAGAGCGCGATCCGCGTGCGCACCGCCGGCGGCGTGATCGAACCGCGCTGGCTGGTGGACGGCCGCGTCACCGTGGACATGGGTGCGCCGGTGTTCGAGCCCGCCCGCGTACCGTTCGACGCCGCCGGCCTGCAGCCGCGCGAGCTGAACGGCTTTGCGCTGTGGCCGCTGGACGCGGCGGACCGCACGGTGGAGGCTGCGGTGGTGTCGATGGGCAACCCGCATGCGGTGATGAACGTGGCGCAGTTCGGCAGCGGGGGCGTCGACGAGGCGCCGGTGGCCGAACTGGGCCCGCTCGTCGAGCGCCACACGCGTTTCCCGCAGCGCGTGAACGCCGGCTTCCTGCAGGTGCTGAGCGATACCCATGTGAGGCTGCGCGTGTACGAGCGCGGCGCCGGCGAGACGCTGGCCTGCGGCACCGGTGCCTGCGCCGCGGTGGTGGCGGGCATCCGCCTCGGCTGGCTGCGCGCCGGCACGCCGGTCGACGTGGACACGCGCGGCGGCGAACTGACGATCGAATGGGCCGGCCGCAGCGACGCGCCGGTGTGGATGACCGGCCCCGCCGAGAGCGTGTACGTCGGCGAGATCGATTTACCGGAACAGGGAGACTGACCCAGATGAGCACGCAAGGCATTACCGAGGACGACATCGCGAGTTTCCTGCAGCAGACGCCTGGCTTCTTCGAGCGCCATGCCGACACGCTGGCCAGCGTGCAGCTCACCAGCCCGCACGGCAACCGAGCGGTCTCGCTGCAGGAGCGCCAGATGGAGATGCTGCGCGAGAAGATCCGCGGCCTCGAGATGCGGCTGGTCGAGATGATCCGCCACGGCCAGGAGAACGTGGCGATCGCCGACAAGCTGCACCGCTGGACACGCTCGATCATGCTGACCAGCAACGCCAGCGACCTGCCGACCGTGCTGGTGGAGCAGCTGAAGCACGAGTTCCTGATCCCGCAGGCCGGCATCCGCGTGTGGGGCGCGGCCGATGCCTTCGAGTCGCTGGCCTTTGCGCGCCCGGTGAGCGACGAGGTGAAGAGCTTCGCGACCAGCCTGACGCAGCCCTACTGCGGCGTGAACTCGGGATTCGAGGCCGCCGGCTGGTTCGACGAGTCGGGCGCGGTGGTGTCGCTCGCGATGCTGCCGCTGCGCCACGACCCGTCCGCGCCGGCCTTCGGCATGCTGGTGCTGGGCTCGCCCGACCCGACGCGCTACACCGCCGACATGGGCACCGAGTTCCTGGTGCGCATCGGCGAGCTGGCCAGCGCCGGCCTGCACCGGCTGCTGCCGGTGCACTGACGAGGCCCATCGTGCCGTCGGCGCCCGCGGCCGCCCGACGCCGGAGCGCCGTCGCCACCCGCCGCGAGCCTCCGGATGGCACACCGGCCGCGCCGCTGCCGCTCGACGCCGATGTCGTCGGGCACCTCCAGCACCTGCGCGTCGAGCGCCGCCTGTCGGCCAAGACCCTGCTCAACTACGAGGAGGCCTTTCGGCGGCTCGGCGAAGCGGCGCAGCGCGACGGCGTAGCCCTGCGTGCCGTGCAGCCGCACCACGTGCGCCACTGGATGGCGCGGTTGCATGCCGGCGGGCTGGCGCCGCGCAGCATCGCGATCGCGCTGTCGGCCTGGCGCGGGCTGTACCGCTGGCTCGGGCACGAAGGCCGGGTGGCGCTGAACCCGGTCGAAGGGCTGCGGGCGCCTCGCGCGGCCAAGCCGTTGCCGAAGGCGCTGTCGGTCGACCATGCCGTGGCACTGGCCGATCACCGGCAGGTCGACGGCGATGCGCGGCTCGAGGCGCGCGACCGCTGCCTGGTCGAACTGCTCTATGGCTGCGGCCTGCGGGTGGCCGAACTGGTGGGCCTGGACGTGACGCCCGGCGGTGGCGCGCTGGGCTGGATCGACCGCGCCGACGCCGAGGCGCACGTGCTCGGAAAGGGCAGCAAGCGGCGCAGCGTGCCGGTGGGCCGGGCGGCGCTCGCCGCGCTGGACGACTGGCTGGCGCAGCGCGGCAGCGTGGCGCAGGTCGACGAGCCGGCGCTGTTCGTCAGCCGCCACGGCCGGCGGCTGACGGCCTCGCAGGTGCGCACGCGGCTGAAGGAGCGGGCCATCCAGGCCGGCCTGCGACCCATGTGCACCCGCACATGCTGCGGCACAGCTATGCCTCGCACCTGCTGCAGTCCAGCGGCGACCTGCGCGCTGTGCAGGAGCTGCTGGGGCACGCCAACATCACGACCACGCAGGTCTACACCAAGCTCGACTTCCAGCACCTGGCCAAGGCCTACGACGCGGCCCACCCGCGGGCGCGCAAGAAGTCGTGATGCGTCGCCGGCGGCGCCGGCGCGCGCCGCCCCACGCGACAATCCGATCATGAAATCGATCCGTCTGCGCGCCGGCAAGGAGCGCTCGCTGCTGCGCCGCCATCCCTGGGTGTTCGAGGGCAGCATCGCCTCCGGGAAAGCCGATCCGGGCGAGACCGTGCGGATCGACGCCCACGACGGCAGCTTCCTCGCGTGGGGTGCCTACAGCCCGGCGTCGCAGATCCGCGTGCGGGCCTGGAGTTTCGATGTGGCCGAGCGCGTCGATGCGAGCCTGTTCGCGCGGCGCGTCGAGCGCGCGGTCGCGCTGCGTGCGCGGTTGGCGATCGACAGCGACGCCCAGCGCCTGGTGCATGGCGAAGCCGACGGCCTGCCCGGGCTGATCGTCGATCGCTACGGCGACACGCTGAGCGCACAGTTCCTCGGCGCTGGCGTCGAGCGCTGGAAGCCGGCCATCGCCGAGGCCCTGCTGGCGGCCACCGGGTGCGCGCGGCTGTACGAGCGTTCCGACGCCAACGTGCGCGAGCTCGAGGGCCTGCCGAGCGCGACCGGCTGGCTGCGCCGGCCCGCTGCCGACGAGGGCGCGACCGAACTCACGATCCGCGAGCACGGCTGGCAACTGAAGGTCGATGTGGCGGAGGGCCACAAGACCGGCTACTACCTCGACCAGCGCGACAACCGGCTGCGCTTCATGCAGCTGGTGCGGCAGTTCGGCTGCCGGCGCGTGCTGAACTGCTACAGCTACACCGGCGGCTTCTCGGTCGCCGCGCTGGCCGGCGGCGCGCAGCAGGTGATCAGCGTCGATTCGTCCGGCCCGGCGCTGGCGCGGGCGAGCGAGCACGTGCAGCTGAACGGCTTCGATGCGGCGCGGCACGAGGCGCTGGACGCCGACGTGAACGGCACGCTGCGGCGCCATCTCGAGCTCGGCGCGAGCTTCGACGCCATCGTGCTCGACCCGCCGAAGTTCGCGCCGACGGCGGCGCACGCCGAGCGCGCGTCACGCGCCTACAAGGACATCAACCGCCTCGCGCTGAAGCTGCTGGTGCCCGGCGGCCTGCTGTTCACGTTCTCGTGTTCCGGCGGTGTCGACGCCGCCCTGTTCCACAAGATCGTCGCCGGCGCCGGACTCGATGCCGGGGTCGACGGCTACCTGCTCGAACGGCTGGAGGCGGCGCCGGACCACCCGACGACGGTGAACTTCCCCGAGGGCGAGTACCTGAAGGGGCTGGCGATCCTGAAGCAGTGAGCGTGGCGCAACGCCTTGCTCCCCCCCTCTCAGCGCTCGCGTCGCCGCCAGAAGCGCTCCATCTCCAGGTACAGGAAGGACGCGGACCAGCCGATCAGCAGCAGGCCGTTGAGCGCCTCGACGCCGGCCAGCAGCCGCACCGGGCCGGCCGGCACCACGTCGCCGAAGCCCAGCGAGGTGTAGGTCTCGGCCGAGAAATAGAGTGCGCTGCCGAGGTCGGGCGTGGCGGTGCCGCCCAGCGACCCGTGGCCGGCGCTGATGATCAGCAGCCAGTAGCCGGCGCCGTAGAGGAGGATCTCCGCGCCGTGGCCGATGAAGCAGCCGAGCACGGCGACGATCAGCTTGGCCCGGCCCGGCCAGTGCAGCCGGTCGAGCAGGCGGGTCAGCAGGTTCAGCACCTCGTAGTGCGTCAGCGTCGTGGCGACGATCAGCAGCACGCAGCTGAAGACGACGAGGGTCATGGCTGGCGGGAGTGCGCTCAGGCGTAGGGATCGGCGTAGCCGAGCGCACGCAGCACCTCGGTCTCGCGCGTTTCCATCGCCTGCGCCTCGGCCTCGATCTCGTGGTCGTGGCCCTGGGCATGCAGGGTGCCGTGCACCAGCAGGTGGGCGTAGTGGCTTCCAGTGAGCGGCCCTCGTCTCGGGCCTCGCGCTCGACCACCGGGGCGCACAGGATCAGGTCGGCCACCACCACCGGCTCGGCCTCGTAGTCGAAGGTCAGCACGTTGGTGGCGTAGTCCTTCTGCCGGTAGTCGCGGTTCAGCGCGCGGCCTTCGTCGGTTCCGACGATGCGCACCGTGATCTCGGCCGGCACGTCCAGTGCGGCGCGGATCCAGCGCAGTACCTTGTGGCGCGGCAGCTGGGCCCGATGGCTTGCATCGGCGAACTGCAGCGACAGGTTCAGCACCGGACGGGCGGGGCGCTTCATCCTAGGACACCGGCTTTGCCGCGGTCTCGTAGGCCTCGACGATGCGGGCCACCAGCGGGTGGCGAACCACGTCCGCCGACGTGAAACGCGTCATCGCGATGCCCTTGACGCGCCGGAGCACGCGCTCGGCCTCGATCAGGCCGCTCTCCACGCCCTTGGGCAGGTCGATCTGGCTCACGTCGCCGGTGACGACGGCCTTGCTGCCGAAGCCGATGCGGGTGAGGAACATCTTCATCTGCTCGGTGGTGGTGTTCTGTGCCTCGTCGAGGATCACGAAGGCGTGGTTCAGCGTGCGTCCGCGCATGAAGGCCAGCGGCGCGATCTCGATCGTGCCTTTCTCGAAGGCCTTGGTGACGCGCTCGAAGCCCATCAGGTCGTAGAGCGCGTCGTACAGCGGGCGCAGGTAGGGGTCGACCTTCTGCGCCAGATCGCCGGGCAGGAAGCCCAGGCGTTCGCCGGCCTCGACGGCCGGCCGGGTGAGGACGATGCGCTGCACTGCGCTGCGCTCCAGCGCATCGATCGCGCAGGCCACGGCGAGGAAGGTCTTGCCGGTGCCGGCCGGGCCGATGCCGAAGGCGATGTCGTGGTCGAGGATGTGGCGCAGGTACTGGGTCTGGTTGCCGGTGCGGCCGGCCAGGTCGGCGTGGCGGGTGCGCAGCGTGATGGCGCCGTCGCCGGGGTTCGCGTCGCGGACGCCGCCGCCCTGGGCGGCCTCGACCAGCGCGAGCTGGAAGCTCTCCGGGGGGATGGGCTTCTTGGCGCGGTCGTAGAGCGACTGCAGCAGCGCCGTGGCGCGCTCGGCCTGCGCCTTGGCCCCTTCGATGCGGAAGGACTCGTTGCGGCGCGTGATGCCGACGTTGAAGGCCGCCTCGATGGCACGCAGGTGCTCGTCGAGCGTGCCGCACAGGTGCGCGAGGCGGATGTTGTCGAGCGGGATGAAGGCGTGGCGCAGGATCACGGGCAGGGCGGTCGCGTGGGGAGCCCGATTGTGGCGCGGCCGGGCGCCGGCGACAGGCACGCCCCGCGCACCATCCTGCACAATCGCCGCCCATGCTTCGCCACCTCTCCGCGCCCGGGCGCCTGTTTCTGCTGCTGTGGCTGGGCCTGTGCGGCGGCCTGCCGTTCGCCGCTCCGACGGTCGCCCAGACGACGGACCTGCTGACGCTGCGCAGCGCCCAGGTCGCCAGCGTGCCGTCGCTGACGCTCGCGCCGCCGGTCGGCGGCGGCTTCGAGACCGTGGCACTCCCGGACGACTGGTCGGCGCAGGGCCCGGCGGGCGAACAGGTCAAGTGGTACCGGCTGCGCTTCGATGCGCCGCAGCAGGCTGCGGGCGCCTTGCTCGCCGCCTACATCCCGCGGGTGTGCTCGAACCTCGAGGTCTACCTCAATGGCCAGTTGCTCTATCGCGGTGGCAGCCTGCGCGAGCCGGTCACGCGCAACTGCTACCAGTCGCAGCTGGTCAGCCTGCCCGCCGGTCTGCTGCATGCCGCTGGCAACGAACTGGCGCTCCAGGTGGTGGGCTACCCGCTGCCGCGCGTGGCGGGGCGTCAGCGTGCCGGTGGCTTGTCGGAGGTGCTGATCGGGCCCTATTCGCAGTTGCGCGAGCTGCATGAGCGCCAGCGCTTCTGGAACGTGAGCTTCGCGCAGATCGTGGCGGCGACGCTCGTGATGATCGGCGTGGTGATGCTGGCGCTGGGCTGGGTGCGGCGCGTGTCGCACCTGAAGTACTTCGGCGTGGTGTCGCTGGGCTGGGCGCTGCTGAGCGCTCGCATCTGGTGGCGCGACATCCCGCTGCCGAACGGCACGCTGGAACTGCTGAGCTGCATCGCCTTCGTCCCGCTGTCGGTGTGTGCGGTGCTGTTCCTGCTGCGCTACTGCGGCATGAAGTGGCGCGCCGTCGACATCGCCCTGTGGACCCAGTGCCTGGTGATGCCGGCCGGCCTGTTGCTGGCCGGGCCGGAGCGGCTGTTCTCAGGGGCGGTGCTGTGCTATTCCGTGCTGGCGCTGGAGGTGTTCGCGGCGATCGGCTTCTGCCTCGCGCACGTGTGGCGCACGCGGCGCGGCGAGTTCTGGCTGCTGGGCTCGATCCTCGCACTGGTCGTGGTGGTGATCGGCATCGAGGTCGGTGTGCAGGACAGCTTCCTCAAGCTGCCCAATGTCCATGTCATCCACTTCGCGATCCCGCTGCTGTTCTGCGTGCTGGCGTTCCGGCTGGTGCAGACCTTCGCGAACGCGCTGACCGCCGCCGAGACGGCGCGCCAGCAGCTCGAGCAGCGCGTCTACGAGATCTCGGCCGAGATCGAGCGCAACTTCTCGCACCTGGCCGAGGTGCGGGTGGAGCAGGTGGCCGAGAAGGAGCGCAAGCGCATCGCCGCCGACCTGCACGACGACCTGGGTGCCAAGCTGCTGACTATCGTCCACACCAGCACCGACGAGCGTATCTCGACGCTGGCGCGCGAGGCGCTCGAGGAGATGCGGCTGTCGGTGCGTGGCATCGCCGGCAAGCCGGTGCAGCTGACCGACGCGCTGGCCGACTGGCGTGCCGAGACGGTGTCGCGGCTGGGCGATGCCGGCATCGAGATCGAGTGGCACAGCACCGAGCCGACCACGCCGCGCACCCTGGCGGCCCGTTCCTATGTGCAGACGACGCGCGTGCTGCGCGAGGCCACGAGCAACCTCATCAAGCACAGCGGCGCCTCGCGGGCGACCGTCACCTGCCGCATCGGCGACGAGTTCCAGCTGGTGATCCGAGACAACGGGCGCGGCATCCCGCTCGAACTCGACGGCCGCCTCGACCGCGGCCACGGCATGGCCAGCATGAAGCAACGCGCCAAGCAGATGCAGGGCCAGTGCCTGATCGAGTCGGGCCCGGGCTATGGAACCGTGATCCGGCTCACGCTTCCGCTGTGAGCAGCGCCCGGTCGCTTGCGGGCCTTGCCGTCAGCGCTCAGACTGTTACCATGAAACGGTGAGTGACATGACCCACATCCTGCTGCTGGAAGATCTGCCCGAGATCCGTGTCTGGTTGAAGGCACTTGCGTTGCAGGTGTTTCCACAGGCGCAGATCACCGAGGCCGCCCGCGTGCACGACGCGCGCGAGCACATCAGCGCCCAGCGCTTCGATCTGGCATTGGTCGATCTGGGCCTGCCCGACGGTTCGGGCGTGGAGGTGGTGGCGGCGCTGCGCGAGGCCCAGCCCGAGGCGCAGTCGGTGGTCGTCACGATCCACGACGACGACGACCACCTGTTCCCCGCGCTGCAGGCAGGAGCCTTCGGCTACCTGCTGAAGGAGCAGTCCCGCGAACAGCTGGCCGACCAGCTGCGACGCATCAGCGCCGGCGAGCCGCCGCTGTCACCGTCGATCGCGCGCCGCGTGATCCAGTATTTCGCGGCCCAGCAGCGCAGCCAGTTCCGCGAGAAGACGCCGCTGATGCCGGGCGTGACGCTGACCGAGCGCGAGAACGAAGTCCTGCTGCGCGTGGCCAAGGGCTTCACGCTGCCGGAGATCGGCGTGCAGCTGAACCTGTCGCGCCACACCATCGCCGACTACGTGAAGCAGATCTACCGCAAGCTCAACGTGAGCTCGCGCGCCGAGGTGGCCCTGGAGGCCCAGCGGCTCGGCCTGTTCCGGCGTTGAAGACGGCGCACCCGTGCGCCGCGACCGCCGCGGCAGCCTAGGATGCTCGGTCGCCTCACCGGCCTGCTGGCCGAGAAATCCCCGCCGCAGGTGCTGATCGACGTCGGCGGCGTCGGCTACGAGGTCGACGTGCCGATGAGCAGTTTCTTCAACCTTCCCGCCATCGGCGAGAAGGTCACGCTGCTGACGCACTTCGTCGTGCGAGAGGACGCGCAGGTCCTGTTCGGCTTCCTCACGGCGCCCGAGCGCGAAACCTTCCGGATGCTGATCAAGATCTCGGGTGTCGGGCCGCGCACCGCGTTGTCCATCCTGTCCGGTCTGACGGTGGGTGATCTGGCGCAGGCGGTGACGGCGCAGGACGCCAGCCGCCTCGTCAAGGTGCCGGGTATCGGCAAGAAGACCGCCGAACGGCTGCTGCTCGAACTGAAGGGCAAGCTCGGTGCCGATCTGGGCCCCGCGATCGGCGGCAAGCCGGCCAGCGACGCGCAGGCCGACATCCTGCAGGCGCTGATCGCGCTGGGCTACAGCGAGCGCGAGGCGCAGGCGGCGGTCAAGGCGCTGCCAGCCGAGGTGGGCGTCAGCGACGGCATCAAGCTCGCGCTGAAGGCGCTGGCGCGTTAGCGCGCCGCGAGCAGCTTCTTCAGCGGCGCCGGCAGCCCCACGGTATCGAGGGCGTCGAGCGCGATCCAGCGGCCGGGGCCCAGCGCGGCCTCGACACCCTCTGCGCTGTCCAGCACCGCGCGCCGCGGGTGCAGCGTCCAGTCGAAGTGGGTCAGTGCGTGCTCGATCAGCGGCTGCGGCTCCACCGGCACCTGCCAGCGCTGCACCACCGCACCGAGCGCGGCTTCGTCGTCGAGCAGCGGCAGGCTCCACAGCCCGGCCCACACGCCGGTCGCCGGGCGTTTCTGCAGCCACACCGCGCCAGCGTGCTCCAGCCACAGCCACCAGTGTTCGCGGCGGGTGCGCTTGAGCTTGCGCGTCTTCACCGGGTAGGCCTCGGGCCGGCCCTCACGTCGCGCCACGCAGTCGCCCTGAAGCGGGCAGAGCAGGCAGTTCGGCTTGCGGGCCAGGCAGACGGTGCACCCAGGTCCATCAACCCCTGGGTGTAGGTCGGCATGTCGGCCGACGCCGGAGGCAGCAGCTCGCAGGCCCGCGCCCACAGGCCGCGCTCGTGGCGGGCGACGGCGAGGTCGGCGCTGAAGCCCAGGACGCGCGTCAACACGCGCTTCACGTTCCCGTCGAGGATCGCGGCCCGCTCGCCGAAGCAGAACGCGGCGATGGCGGCGGCGGTCGATCGGCCGATGCCGGGCAGCGTGGCGAGCTGCTCGGCGCTGGCCGGGAAGCGGCCGCCGTGCTCGGCCATCACCGCCTGGGCGCAGCGGTGCAGATTGCGCGCGCGGCTGTAGTAGCCCAGGCCAGCCCAGGCGGCCAGCACGTCGTCGAGCGCCGCGCGCGCCAGCGCGGCCACATCCGGAAAGCGTTCGAGAAAGCGGGCATAGTAGGTCAGCACGGTGCTGACCTGGGTCTGCTGCAGCATGATCTCCGACAGCCACACGCGGTAGGGATCGCGCTCGCGCTGCCAGGGCAGTCCGTGGCGACCCTGGGTGCGCTGCCACGTCACCACGCGCTCGGCCAGGCTGGCCGTGGTGGCGGTTGCGCCGGTGTCGGGCGCGGAAGCCGGCGTCCTGCCGCTCGGGGCCGGTGGGGACACGACGGCGCTCAAGCGCGGGCCGGATCGATCTCGAAGTCGAGCAGCAGGTCGATCGAGTCGTCGAGGAGTTCGCTGGTGCTGACGGTATCCCGCTCGGACAGGTCGCCGCGCGGATCGGCGTGCAGTCGGGTACCCTCGACCAGCTCGGTCACGCGCTGCTGCAACTGCTGCAGGCGCGCATCCTGGCTCTCGAGCTCGCTCAGGCGCGACTCCAGTTCGCCGGCGGCGGCCTGGATGCGTTCGAGTGCCTCGCGCCGGCGCTTGAAGCCCCGCCGACGGTCGCGCAACTGGGTGTCGATCTGAGTGGACGCGGTCTTGTTCCACAGCTCGAGTTCGCCGCTGGCGCTCTCGAAGACGACGCGCAGCCGCGACACCAGCATGCGGCGGAACTGCTCGAGGAAGCGCTCCTGCGTGAGCTTGAGTGCCTGGGTCAAGCCCAGGTACTGCACGTAGTTGCGTTCGATCAGGTCGAGGTCGCCGATGAAGCGGCCGAGTTCGGGCGTGGGCGCGACCAGCAGGCTGAACCCGAATTCGGTGTTCAGCATCTCGAACGACGCCTCGAGCATCGAGTGGATCTCTTCGCTGCGCGATTGGGCGCGCTTCATGCGCTCGCGCAGCTTGCCGCACAGCGTCATGAAGGCCTTCTTGGCACCGAGCTGCAGCAGCGAGCTGCGGATGCCTTCCTGCATCTCGCCCACGTGCTCGCGCAGCCGGTCGCTCGACAGGTCGAGCAGCGCGTCCTTCAGCATGCGGGTGTGCACCACGCGCATCGCCTGCAGGCGCGAGATGCACTGTTCGAACTCCGCCGCCTCGGCATCGACGCGCGTCAGCATCAGCTTGACCTTGGTGGCGTTCTTGCCGCGCAGGCCGCGCAGCTCGAGCAACTGCTCGGCGATCTGACGGCGCCGGTCGGTCAGGCGCCGGCCGACCTGCTGCTCGACGATCGCGATGCCCTCGACGCCGATCTGCGCCAGCATTTGCTGGCGTTGGGGTAGCAGCCGTTCGCTCAGGGCCTCCTCGAGCGCGGGAAGGCGGCTTGCGACGAGATCGGCCTCGTCACCGGCCACGCGCGCCGCCAGGGCCTGCTTGGCCGACAGCGGGAACACGCGTTCGCGAGGCATGTTGAGCGTGTGGGCCACATCGTTGCACTGGCGTTCGATCTGCGCCTCGGTCTCCTCGGCCGTGCTGAGCGGGTCGACCAGTGTGTCGATCTTGTTGAGCACGACATAGCGGCTCACGCCCTGCACGCCGAGGTGGTCGCGCCAGATGGCCAGGTCGGACTTGGTGACGCCGGTGTCGGCGCTCAGCACGAACACGGTGGCGTGGGCCGCCGGCAGCAGGCCGACGGTGAGCTCGGGCTCGGCACCGATGGCATTGAGGCCCGGCGTGTCCAGCACGACCAGGCCGCGTTTGAGCAGAGGGTGAGGCAGGTTGATCAGCGCATGACGCCAGGCCGGCACCTCGACGCATCCCTGTTCGTCGAGCGGCGGGTTGTCGTCCGGCGCGTCGTCGTTCCAGAAGCCGAGGTCGCGCGCCATCGTCACGCTGACCGACCGGGTCTGGGTCACCTGGGTCAGCGCCTGCGCCAGACCTTCGGTGTCCTCCATGTCCAGCGGCGTCAGCTGCCAGGCGCGGGGCTGGCGGCGCAGGTCGGCGAGCGAGGGGCTCTGCAGGCGCGTGTCGATCGGCAGCAGCGCGAGGCCGGGCGGCTCGTCGGCCTCATAGCCGATCTCCACCGGGCACATCGTGGTGCGGCCCGGCGTTGCCGGCAGGATGCGGCGGCCGGTGTCGGCGAAGAAGATGGCGTTGATCAGCTCCGACTTGCCGCGCGAGAACTCGGCGACGAAGGCGACGATGAGCTTCTCACCCGCGAGCCGCTGGCGCAACGACTCGAGAAGGCCGGTCGCGGGCTCGTCGAGCAACTCGTGCTCGCGCAGGAAACGGGCGAGTTCCCGCACCCTGGATTCCAGCGTGCTGCGCCAGTGACCAAGGGTGTCGACACTGTGGGCGAACGAGGCGGACGGGTGACTTTCCAACGCGGGCTCTCTGTGCGGAAGATGGTAGCGCAGGGCCCTTCTCGCCGGCGTGCCGCCGTCGTCAGCACGTCACGCCCGCGCCGCTCAAGACGTGTGCATTTGTGACAGCGGGCCGCTGCGTCGACCGCGCTAGCTAGCGACGCTGGCAGTGGGGGCAGAAGTAGGTCGAGCGCTGTCCCTGGACGATGCGGCGCACCGTGCCGCCGCAGGTCGTGCAGGGCTCGCCCTCGCGGCCGTAGACCCGGGCCTCGTTCTGGAAGGCGCCGCCCAGACCATGGGCGTCCCGAAAGTCGCGCAGCGTCGAACCGCCCACCGCCACGGCACGGGCGAGCACCGCACGCACGGCATCGACGAGGCGCTCGCAGCGCGCGAGGCTGATGCGATGGCCCGGCGTGCGCGGGTCGATGCCCGCCAGAAACAGCGCCTCCGAGGCGTAGATGTTGCCCACGCCGACCACGATGTCTCCGGCCAGCAGCGCCTGCTTGACGGCGACGCGACGGCCTCGCAGGCGCGCGTGCAGCAGTGCGGCGGTGAAGCCGGCCTCGAGCGGCTCCACGCCCAGTCCCGCCAGCAGCTTGCCGGCCGCGCCCTCGTCGCGCGAGGACGACCACACGGCCGCGCCGAAGCGGCGTGGGTCCGTCAGCCGCAGGAGGCCGTGGCTGGTCGCCAGGTCGAAGTGGTCCCAGGGGCCGGGCGGATCGGCGTGCATCGACAGGTTCAGCGAACCCGACATGCCGAGATGCAGCAGCAGCCCGCCGTCATCGGCCGCGACGCCGGGCCGCGCTCCCAGTGCGAACCACAGGTACTTGCCGCGGCGGTTGACGTCGAGCAGGCGCCGCCCGACCAGTGTCGATGGCGCGCAGCCAAGCGGCCAGCGCAACGGCTTGCCCACACGCACCCCTGCGATCTCGGCGCCGCGCAGCCGATCGACCAGGCTCAGGCGCGTGACTTCCACTTCGGGCAACTCGGGCATAGGGCCATTATCTGGGGATGCATAGAATGAAATTCGACTTTGGAGTGTCCATGGCCCCTTTCCGATTCGCTGTCCTGGCCCTCGCGGCCTCCAGCGTTCTTGCCGCGACGGCGTGGGCCCAGCCTGCACCGGCGGAAGCGCCGGCATCCGGGCCGGGCGCTGCGGCACCGGTGGAAAATTCGGTCCTCGACGCACCGCTGTTCTACCAGTTGCTGATCGGCGAGATGGAGCTCAGCCAGGGCGATGCCGGTACCAGCTACCAGGTCCTGCTGGATGCGGCCCGCAAGACCCGCGACGAGCGCCTGTTCCGGCGCGCCACCGAAGTCGCTTTGCAGGCACAGGCCGGCGAGCAGGCGCTCGATGCGGCACGCGCCTGGCGCCAAGCCGTGCCCGGCTCGATCGACGCCCACCGCTTCGAGGTGCAGTTGCTGGTCGCGTTGAATCGCACCGCCGAAACCGTGCAGCCGCTGCGGGCCACGCTGGCGCTGGTGCCGCCGGCCCAGCGGCCGGCGGCCATCGGGTCCTTGCCTGGCTATTTCTCGCGTACCACCGATCGCAAGGCGACCACGGCGGTGCTCGAACAGGTGCTGCTGCCCTATGCAGAGCAGCGCTCGGCGGGCGAGCCGCAAGCCACCGCGGTGGCCGCCTGGGTGGCGCTGGGCCGCAGCCGGCTGGCCGCCGGC
>NZ_AZSN01000022.1:0-39412 GCF_000576225.1 Methylibium sp. T29-B
CCCTCCCGCCCGCAGTGCCCGCGGCTTCGGCCTCGGCCGCCGCGCGTGCCGCGCTCGATGCCGAGGCCCGCAACAAGGGCATCCAGGGGCTGCGCTGAGCCGCCGGCCTGCCCCTTTCCACGCCACGCCCCATCGCGCTCACGCCCATGACCTTCAGCCAGTTCTTCACCATCGTCCGCGCCCGCTGGACCTCGGGCTTCCTCGTCCTCGCCGTGATCGTGGCGTGCGCGGTGGCGGTCAGCCTGTTGCTGCCGAAGCAGTACACGTCGACCGCTTCGGTGCTGATCGACGTGAAGCTGCCCGACCTGGGCGGCAACACCGCGGCGGCCGGCGGCATCGTGCCGCTGGGGTTCATGGCCACGCAGCTCGACGTGGTGCGCAGCGAGCGCGTGGCACTGCGGGCCCTGCGCAGCCCGGGCCTGAAACTCAACGAAAGCGTGGAGCTGCGCGAGCAGTGGCAGGCGGCCACCGGCGGGCAGGGTGACTTCGAGGCCTGGCTGGCGGCGTTGATCCAGAAGAAGCTCGACATCCTGCCGGCGCGCGAATCCAACGTCATCACCCTCGCCTATTCGTCGCCGGACCCCAAGTTCTCTGCTGCGGTAGCCAACGCCTTCATGCAGGCCTACATCGACACCACGCTCGACCTGAAGGTCGAGCCGGCCAAGCAGTACAACGCCTTCTTCGATGAGCGTTCCAAGCAAACCCGCGAGGCGCTGGAACAGGCGCAGGCCAAGCTGTCGGCGTACCAGCAGCAGAAAGGCATCGTGGCCACCGACGAGCGGCTCGATGTGGAGAACACACGGCTCAGCGAGCTGACCACGCAGATGGTCGTGCTGCAGGGTCTTGCCGTCGAATCGCGCGGCCGGCAGGACGAGGCGACCGGCAACAACGACCGCATGCAGGAAGTGCTGGCCAACCCCGTGGTGGGCGCACTGACCGCCGACCTGTCGCGCCAGCAGGCGAAGCTGAACGAGCTGAACGAACGCCTGGGCGACAACCACCCGCAGGTGGTGGAACTGCGCGCCAACATCGATGAGCTCCGCAAACGCGTGCAGGCCCAGACCAGCCGCGTGGCCGGCAGCCTGAACGCCAACAACAACGTGAACCAGGTGCGGTTGGCCCAGCTCAACGCCGAGATCCAGCAGCAACGCAGCAAGCTGCTGCAGCTCAAGGGCCAGCGTGACGAAGCAGCCGTGCTGCTGCGCGACGTGGAGAACGCCCAGCGCGCCTACGACGCCGTCCTCACCCGGGTGAACCAGACCAGCATGGAAAGCCAGAACACCCAGACCAACGTGTCGGTACTCAAGCAGGCCACGGCACCGGCGTTCCCGTCGTCGCCGCGGCTGCTGCTCAACGTGGCGGTGGCACTCGTCATGGGCACGCTGCTCGGCATCGGTCTGATGCTGGCACGCGAACTGCTGGACCGACGCATGCGCACCGTCGACGACGTGGTCACCGGGCTCCGCCAGCCGTTGCTGGTGACTCTGCCGCGCGCCAGCCGCAGCGCGGGGGGCGGCTCGCGACTCAAACTCACCAAGCGCGCGTCGTCCGTGGCCTCGCCGGCCCTGCCCGATCATGAGACGCGAACCGATCATCGCTCACCAGCCGCTCGGCGCCTCGGCCGGGCCGGCGGACGCCGACAGCCCCACGTTGTCCGCCGCCGAGGGCACCGAGGACGTGAACGACCTGCACGACCGCTCCATCGGCGAGATCATCCGCGACGCCAAGCGCCTGAACGACGCGCAGATCGACAAGATCCTCGCCTACCAGCGCAAGCACGGCCTGCGCTTCGGCGAGGCCGCGGTGGCGCTCAAGCTGGCGACCAACGACGACGTGCTGTGGGCGTTGTCGCAGCAGTTCCACTACCCCTATGCGCCTGACGGCAAATCGGATTGCGACCCGGAACTGGTGGTCGCCGCCAACCCGTTCAGCGAGCAGGCCGAAGCCTTCCGCGAACTGCGCAGCCAGCTCATGATGGGCGTGCTGAGCCTCAGCGAGGCGCGGCGCGCATTGGCCGTGGTGAGCCCCGACGTGGGCGATGGCAAGACCTTCGTCGCCGCCAACATGGCGGTGGCCTTCAGCCAGCTCGGCGGGCGCGCGCTGCTGGTGGACGCCGACATGCGCACGCCGCGCCAGCACAAGCTGTTCGGCATCGACAACAGCAACGGCCTCAGCAGCATTCTTTCGGGGCGCTCGCGGCAGAACGTGATCCACCAGGTGCCCGACCTGCCCACGCTGTTCGTGCTGCCGGTGGGCGCGGTGCCACCCAACCCGCTGGAGCTGGTGCAACGCCCGGCCTTCGGGTTGCTGATGCACGAGCTGCTGTCCAAGTTCGACCACGTGGTGGTCGACACACCGGCTTCGGTGCATGGGGCCGACGCCCGCGTGGTGGCCGCGAAGTGCGGTGCCGCCCTGGTGATCGGACGGCGCGGCAAGAGCCGCATGAAGAGCATGCAGACGCTGATCAACGCCCTGGCCAAGGGCCCCGCCCAGCTGGCGGGCGTGATCGTCAACGAGCAATAGGCTCCGGAGCCGCCGTGTTGCAAGCGCTTCGATCCCCAGGCGCCGACGGCGGCGTGGTGGCGCCGGCCCGCACGGGCGACGAGATCCGCGTCTCGGTGGTCATCCCCAACTACAACTACGCGCGCTTCATCGGCGATGCCATCGACAGCGCGCTCGCGCTCGACTGGCCGCACGTGGAGGTGATCGTCGTCGACGACGGTTCCACGGACGGCTCGCGCGAGGTGATGGCCCGCTACGGCCCGCGCATCACCGCGCTCCACCAGGACAACCAGGGCCAGGTGGGCGCGTGCAACACCGGCTTCGCGGCATGCCGCGGCAACGTGGTGATCTTCCTCGACTCCGACGACGTGCTGGACCCGAGTGTGGTGCGCGAAGCCGCCGCCGTGTGGCGGCCGGGCATCAGCAAGGTGCAGTTCCAGATGCGCAGCGTGGACGCCGCGCTGCGACCGCTGGGCAGCGTGTTGCCGCAGTACCACCTGGTGCCCACGCCGGAGGAAGCGCGCCGCTGGGTCATGACCACCAGCGCCTACCCCACCCCGCCGGGTTCGGGCAACGTGTACAGCCGCGAGTTCCTTCAGAAGATTTTCCCGCTCGACCACGCGGGCGGCCGCGCCGCCGACTCCTGCTGCATCGCCGCCGCGCCCTACCTGGGCGACGTGATCACCGTGCCCAAGCCGCTGGTGAGCTACCGCATCCACGGCCAGAACGACGGCGCCTTCAGCGAACTCGACACCCTGCGCTTCGGCCGCGAGGTGACGCGCGCCACGCAGCTGTTTGCCTATGCACAGCGCACGGCGGCGCGCGTCGGCATCCAGGTGCCGGACGACGCGGTGCGCTACAGCCTCACGCTGCTGCCGTATCGCGTGGCCTCGTACCGGCTGGCGCCCGATACCCACCCGCTGCCGCGCGACAACCGGCTCAACCTGATGGGCGACCTGCTGCGCGGCTGGGGCCGGCCGCAGGGCATGCGCCTGCAGGCGCGTGCAGCGATCACCCTGTGGACGGTGCTCGTGCTGGTGGCACCGGCACCGCTGGCGCGCCGGCTGGTGCTGTGGCGCTTTGCGCCCGGCACGCGGCCGAAGCTGCTGATGCAGTCGCTGCGGCAGCTGGGTGTGGTGCGGTAGCGGGCGGGCGCAGTCATGAAGATCCTTGTCGTCTCGCCTGTTCCGACCGATCCGGTCGACGCAGGCAACCGCGCGCGCATCGCCACCCTCACGCAGGAGCTTGTGCGTGGCGGCCACACAGTGCACTTCGCCTGTCTGCCGCTCGAGACCTGCGATGAAGGCGCGATGCGCGCCCGCTTCGGCGCCAACCGCCTGCACATGCTGCCCACGCCACCAGCCACTGGCGTGGCCGCACGCATGGCCGGCTTGCTGCGGCGCGCAGGCCGGGCACTGAAGATCGACGCCGCCTACCGCTGGCCGCTCGACGCCTGGTACGACGAGGCGTGCACAGCCGCGCTGCGGAAGCTGCAGGCGGCGCACCGCTTCGACGCCGTGTTCGTGGAATACGTATTCCTGTCGAAGGCCTTCGACGCCTTCGAGCGTGACGTGATTCGCGTGCTCGACACACACGACCGCTTCGGCCTGCGCCACAGGCACTACCTTGACGCGGGCATGAAGCCACAGTGGTTCTCGACCACGCTGTCCGAAGAGGAACGCGGCTTCCGGCGCGCCGACTACGTGCTGGCAATCCAGCCCACCGAGGCGCGCGACTTTGCGGCCCGCCTGGCTGGCGCCGCGACGCGCGTGCTGCAGGTGGGGCACCTCATCGACATCGGCGAACCCGTGAAGTCCGCTGACCGCCCTGCGGTGGTGTTCGTCGGCTCCGGCAATCCGCTCAACGTGCAGGGCGCGCGCTACTTCATCGGCCGCGTGTTGCCGCTCGTGAGGCAGCAGCGACCGAATGCGGAGCTGCTGCTGGTGGGCGGTGTCTGCACTGCGATCCCCGATGCGCCGGGGGTGGTCAAGCTCGGCTTCGTACCCGACCTGCGCGATGCGTTCTCTGCGGCGGGCGTCTTCGTCAACCCGGTGCTCGCCGGCACCGGCGTCAACATCAAGCTGCTCGATGCCATGGCCGCCGGCATGCCGATCGTGTCGACCACGTCCGGGGCGCGCGGTCTGGGCGAGCACGGCGGCTCCGCCTTCCTCATGGTTGAAGACGACGACGCGGCGGGCTTCGCTCGCGAGGTGCTGCGCCTGCTCGACAGCACGGCTGACCGCGCGCAACTGGCGCGCCGGGCGCGCGATGCGGCCCTCGCCTGGAATGCGGCGCAGCTCACCGCCCTGGAAACCGCATTGCAAGCACAGCAGCCAACACCGGCAACACACGCGCGGCCACCCCTTCCTGCAGAAGCCATCGCGCTCACCTTCCGCTCGGTGAACATCAAGCAATGACCTCATTGCATACCAAGGTCAGAGCCGGTCTGATCTGGTCCACGATCCAGAACTGGAGCATCCGCCTGAGCGGGCTGCTGCTGTTCATGTTCATGACTCGCTTGCTTTCGCAAGACCAGATCGGCCTTTTCGCTGCGGCTTCCGTCGTTCTGGCGTTGACTGGGCTACTGGCGGAGCAAGGTCTCGGCGAAGCGTCGTCCAGACTCAGCACATCAGCGAGGAGCAGTTGAACTGCGTGTTCTGGCTCAATCTCGGCCTTGCACTGCTGCTGGCAGGCGCACTTTGGCTCCTTGCGCCGACCATCGCCGCCTGGATGAGTCTTCCGACCTTGACGGATGTGCTGCGTGTGACGTCGGTGACGGTTCCGATTGCCGCAGCGGCATTCAGCCAAACGGCAATGAACAAGCGCGAGTTCCGCTACAAATGGCTCGCACAAGTGAATCTGGCATCCATCGTTGTAGCCGGCGTGATCGCAGTGACATTGGCCGCGGGTGGCTTCGGCGTGTGGAGTCTTGTAGCGCAAAGTGTGGTTGGCGCCACATGCGTCTCTGTGATGCTGTTGGCCCGGCCGCAATGGAAACTGTCGCGGCGGGTCGACATGCGTGGTACACGCTCGCTCGTCTCGTATGGCAGCTATCGGCTCGCGTCGAATCTCCTGGACTTTGCGAGCACGCGCTACATCGATGTGTTCCTGGTAGCGACTGTCGGGCCTGTGGCCTTGGCGGTGTACACGGTGGGTATCAAGGTCTACCAGGCGCTGATGCAAACGTTGAGCGCCTCGATCCTTGATGTCATCCTCAACGGCTTCTCCAGGCTTGCATCGGACCGCGAGGCTCTGCTTGCGGCCTACTACCGAAGCGTCACGTTGACGGTCACCGTTGCAGTTCCGGTGTTCTGCCTGGTCGCGGCAGTAGCGCCCTCGTTGACGGTGGTCCTGTTCGGCGAGAAATGGCTAGACAGCGCCGAGGTCATGCGCTTCATGTCGGCGCTTGCCGTCGTCCAGGTGGTCCAGTTCTACAACGTGACCCTGTACAACGCGATGGGCAAGCCTCGCGTAGGTTTGGTTCTCATGGTCGTCAAGATCGCCGTCACCGCGCTAGCGCTCTACCTTGCGCGAAATGACGGTCTGACCGGCATCCTGATGGCATTTGTGGCCAGCCAGCTGGCGATCACGCCGATCAATTTCTACCTCCTCCGGCGTCTGGTCGGCGTTTCGCTTCGGCGGCTCGCGGGTCGGTTGTGGCCCTTCTTCGCCGCGAGTGCCCTCATGGTGACGACGGTCGTGTTCCTCACGGCGCAGCTGTCGCATGCCCCGATTGGCAACCTGCTGCGCCTATTGGCTCTCACCGGCTGCGGGGGGCTCACCTATCTAGCGACTGTCAGGTTGCTAGCCCCTTCGGCTCTGAACGACACCTTGTCGCTTATCAAGCGGCCCCGCACCACCTGATCCTCAACTGGCGAGATTCACCCGTGCTTCGCAAACTTCTGGCTCACCCCCGTCAGTACTTGAAAAACTGGAGAGACGTTTCGTCCCTGCGGACTGCGGCACGTCGCGTGAACACACGGGAGATCAGTGCAGTTTCAGTGAGTTCCGGAAGGCTGTTGGTCTTGCCGTGCGACCCCTGGACGCTCGATGGGTCCAAAGGCGACGAGGCCATGATCCAAGGCTTGATTACCAAGCTTCGTATCGATCGTCCGGACTTGGAAGTTGGTGTCGTCGTCGCTTCGGATCAGGCCCGCGCCCGAGCCAAGGTTCTGGGCTTTGCACCGATTGACGCATGGGACTGCGGCTTTGAGGAGGCCGTGCGCGCCATGCTGGTCTTCGGTCCCGAATTGATGGTGACGATCGGGGCCGATGTGATGGATGGGTACTACAGCCCGCTCACCACTTCCAAGCTACTTCTGCTGTCGGATGCCATGGCGAGACGGGGTGTTCGCACGATCGTTTCGGGCTTCAGCTTCAACGCGTCGGCCAACCCGCTCGTGCGTGACGTCTTCGATGAACTGAGCGCGCGCATAAAGCTCAACGTGCGCGATCCAATTTCGTTCGATCGGTTCCAGCGGTTCACGCGCACGCCGGCCCGATTGGTTGCCGATGCAGCCTTTCTGCTCGAACCTCGCGCCGACTTCCCATCCATGGCAGAAGCCGCCGCATGGGTGCAGGCACAGCGCGATCTTGGCAACACCGTTCTGGGCTTCAACATGCACCCGATGCTGATCAAGAATGCGTCGGGGGAACAACTGGCTCGCCTGATCGACGCATCGGCAACGAGCATCTCAGCGGTCGCCGAGACGCGGCCCGTCGCCTTCCTCTTCCTGCCGCACGACTTTCGCGGAAAAGACGGCGACGACGCGTGTCTCGGTCCCATTTTCCGTGCGGTCTCCGGACGTCTGGGCGATCGCGTTCGCTATGACAGCACGCCGATCGCCGCGGCGAACCTGAAGGCGTTGGCCGGGCTAATCGATGGCGTGGTGACTGCGCGCATGCATCTGGCCATCGCAGCGCTCGGCATGGGTCGGCCGGTGGCGTCGTTGACTTATCAAGACAAGTTTCAAGGGCTCTTTGCGCACTTCAGCTATCCGGAGAAGTTCTTGTTGGACCCCAGTGGCGCGGCTGATGCCCAGCGTCTGACAACGCTGCTGAACGACTTCGTCGACAACCTTCCAGCCCTTCATCGGATAGTCGAATCTGCACTGCCGCAAGTAAAGAGCATTTCCGCTTCGCAGCTCAGCGAGCTTGCCACTTCGACACCAAGCGCGGCACGGGCTCGTGGAAGCTCGGTCGTGTCATGACACCGCCGATAAAGACGACAACGCCACTACGCATGAGCCCGCGACAACCATGACACATCGCGAATTTCCCTCCTTGGCCAAAGCGCGACTGCAGCACTATTGATTCGATACGAACTCAGATGTCGAAGAGAGTCCTCCTACTCACGTACATCTCCCCGCTGCAGAAATGGGGCTCGGCGCAGCGCAGCCGTCACCTCATCGACGCCCTGCTGCGCCATGGTGCGGTCGATGTGCTGGTGCTGCGCTTCGACGGGCGCGGATCAAGTGCACCGCCGGTGACCGTGGCCGATTTCCACGGTGCCCGCGTCGTCGAGATCGGGGTCACCGTCGGAAGCCTGTCGAGCCGACCGCGCTTCGACCTGCCTTCGGATCACGTCACTCGCACCGTGGAGCAGCACGTCGACCTGGCGAGCTACGACCTCATCGTGAGCCGCTACGTCAAGCCGGCCTTGAAGCTGCAGTTGCCGCCGCACGTGCCTGTCGTCGTCGACTTCGACGACGCGGTCTACGAGCCCCCGTGGCGCGCGCTCTCGACCCTCAAGATGTGGGTGGGCGCCTTCACGCGGCTGCTCAACGACCGTCTGCTCGTGCGGCTTCGCGTGGGAAGCCGGCCGCACGCGCACTACTTCTTCTGCCGCGAAGCCGAGCGCCGCTACTTTGCGGCCCTGCCCGGCTCGGTTCTCCCCAACCTGCCTGCCGCGCCTGAGCGCAACGGGCCTCCGCCATACGACCCGCCCAGCAGTCCGGCCCTGATGTTCATCGGCCTGCTCGACTACATGCCGAACACCGACGCCGTGGACTGGTTCCTGGCAGACATCTGGCCACGCGTCCGCGAAGCGGTCCCAGAGGCGCGATTCCTGGTGGTCGGGTCCGGCGCTGCGCCGCTGCTGGCGCGCTGGAGCCAACATGCCGGCGTCGAGACGCTGGGCTTCGTGGACTCGCTCGCCGATGCGTATGCGCAGGCCACCGCCTGCGTCGTGCCCATGCGCGGGGGCGCAGGCACGAACATCAAGGCGCTGGAGCCTTTCCAGTATGGCCGGCCGGTCATCGCCACATCCCACGTGCTGTCGGGCTATGACGGCCTGTTCCGCGACGGCATCGACATGCTGAGCGCTGATGATGCCGATGCGTTTGCGGCGCACTGCATCGCGCTGCTGCGCGAGCCGGCCCGCGCCGAGTCGTTGGCGCGCAACGGATACGAGAGACTCTGCTCTCGACTGAGCAAGGAGCATTTCATGGCGGTGGTCGATGCCGCCGTCGCACCGCTCCTCGCGTCATCGCCGAACCGACCTGCGCCCACAGACGCCATCGTCAGCAAGGGCACATGAACCGTTTCGGGTCGGCCGCGGGGTAGCTGCATGAACTGGCTCGCGCAACGGTTCGAACTGTCGCGCGGCGGCCAGGCAGACAACGTCCGGCCGATGGAGGGGCTGCGCGGCTTCGCGGTGTTCCTGGTTTTCCTCACGCACTACGCGAGCATGGTGACGCCGTGGATCGCGGACAGTCCCGCGACGCTGCAGCTGGCCTTCGGGCTGCGCGCCTTCGGCCACGCCGGCGTCGACCTGTTCTTCGTGCTCAGCGGTTACCTGATCTATGGCTCGCTGATGCGGCATCCGCAGCCGTTTCTCCGCTTCATGCGGCGCCGGATCGTCCGCATCTACCCCAGTTTCCTGGCCGTGTTCATCGCCTACGTGCTGCTGTCGTTCGCGTTTCCTGCGGAGAGCCGCATTCCCGAGCCGGCCACCGCAGCCGCCCTGTACCTGCTGCAGAACCTGCTGTTGCTGCCTGGGCTGTTTCCCATCGAGGCCATGATCACCGTGGCCTGGTCCCTGAGCTACGAGATGTTCTTCTACCTGGCCACGCCGGCCATCATCGGTGCGCTGGGCCTGCGGGCGCGCAGCCGCCGCTGGCGGGTGGCATGCCTTCTGGCGCTGGCCGGGGCGCTGGCGCTGCACGGAGCGCTCGCGGGCGGGCCCATCCGGCTCATGATGTTCGTGGCGGGCATGCTGCTGCACGAAGCCATGGTGCCTCCGCGGACCGTACCTCCCGTGGCCGGTCGCACGGGGCTGCTGGCGCTGCTGGTCGGCCTGGGCAGCATGCTGTTGCCTGTCGAGGGTAGCCGGGTCCTGCAGACGCTGCAGGTCTGCATCCTGTTCGTCGCGTGGCCGCTGCTCTGCCTGGCGTGCTTCCAGTCGCCGTCGGCCCGCTTGCCGCGCAGCTTCTCGTGGACGCCTCTGCGCTGGCTGGGCAACATGAGCTATTCCTACTACCTGCTGCATGGCCTGGTGCTCAATGCCGGCTTCCTGCTGCTCGCTTGGGCCTGGCCGCCGGCAGTTCAGGGGGCATGGCTGTTCTGGGCCGCGCTGCCCGTCCTGTTCGTGCTGACACTGGGGCCCACGGCGATGCTCTTTCTGCTGGTCGAGCGGCCGTTGTCGCTCATGACCACGCGCGCGCCGGCGCCCGCCCTCCAGGCCGGTCCCGGACAGCCGTTGCGTCAGGAGCGTGCGGTGGCCAGCCCCACGGAGCGCCGCAGCGACTGAAGCAGTTCACTGCGGTTGAAGCGCAGGTGCAGGAGCGCCGGCACGGCCCGCCGCGGCGCGAGCGCCAGCACGCTGAACCACCCCAGGTGACCCACGCGGTGCTTGAGCGACAGGGGCTCCGACACGATGAGTGACACCGCTCGCCGCACCAGCGACCCGGGCGAATCGTGCTCCTGGCCGGTGTAGGCCAGACCGAGCTTCAGCGCCATGAGCCGGTAGTTCAAGAAGGGCAGTTCGCGGTCCAGCACGTTGCCGGCCGGCAGGAACACGCCGCGCTGCTGCGCGTGCAGTTGCATGAAGGCCACTTCGCGCTGGCGGGTGTGGATGCGGAACGGCAGACGCGAATGGTCGGACCCGTCGCTGGACCACATGTTGGCGCCGTGCACCCGGTAGGCGCCCAGCACCTGTGGCAGCACCTTCACGTCGCCGTACACCGGCGCCACGGTGTTCAGGTGGCCATCGGGGCCGTGCTCGATGCGCAGCGGAAACATCGGCTCCAGAAACCAGCGCGAGTAGGCGTTGCCGGTGGTCACGGGCCAGCGGTAGGTGCCGGTGCGCAGGAAGGCGCTGCGGGCCTCGGCCGTGCCGTAGCCGCTGGCGAAGTTGCAGAAGCGGCGGCCGGTGTCGCGGCCGTCGGCGTCGATGATCTTCAGGTCGTACTGCAGCTTGGCGCAGGCTGGCGTCCAGGCCGCCGCCACGGCGGCCAGCGCGCCAGGTTCCAGCAGGTCGTCGGCGTCGAGGAAGATCACCACGTCGCCGCTCGATTCCGAGAAGCCGCGGTTGTAGGCGGCGATGGAGCCTGGTTCACCTGGTCGATCACCACCACCTGCGGCGCGTAGCGCTCGATCACTGCCAGCGAGCCGTCGGTGGAGCCGTCGTTGACGACCACCACCTCCGACTCGGGATGCGCCTGCGCCAGCGCGCTCTCGATGGCCTGCCCCACGTAGCGGGCGTAGTTGAAGCAGGGGATCACCACGCTGATCTTGGGCAAGGGGGATGTCATCTCGTTTCGGTTCCGCTGGGCTTGGCGTCCATCGACGTGTCCGACGCCGACGAAGATGTTGCATCGGCGTCCGTGGATGCTTCGGTCACGACGCGCCGGCCCAGCGCCACGCCGGCCAGCGGCATCAGGCCAATGAGCACCAGCGTGAAGTAGTTGTTCTCGGGCGTCAGCAGGTGCCCGCCCATCAGCAGCCACGAGAAGAACAACACGGCACGCAGCTGCTGCGGCACGCGCGGCCGGTACAAGGCCGTGGCGAACAGCGCGACGAAGGCGACGAAGCCGAGCAAGCCATATTCGAACAGCAGCTTGGCCCAGGTGGGGTCGTGGAAGTCATAGGAGGACGACGGGCCGAGCCGGTAGATGGTGCCGGGCCCGTGGCCCAGCCAGAAGCTCCAGGCGTCGCTCATCATCGTGTCGGCGATGACGCGGAAAGGCGCGACGTAGCGGATGTACGCGCTGCTGCGCTCGGAGCCGAACTCGCCGATGCGGCCGAGCGTGAACGACAGGTTCAGTGCGTCGCCCAGCACCAGCACCGCCAGGCCGCCGACCAGCGCCACCGCGCCCAGCCGCAGCACCGTGCGCAGGCCCAGCGGGAACAGCAAGCCGATGAACAGCGCCAGGATGCCGGTGCCCGAATAGGTGAGCAGCAGTGCCAACGCGAACGCGCCGATGCGCGGCAGGCGCTTGTAGAGCGCCACCTCGACCAGCAGCGCGAACGCCATGGTGAACGAGAAGCCCGACGGCTCGCGGAAGAAGAAACCGTTGGACTTGAACAGCGAACCGACCGGGATGACGGTGTTGAATCCGCTCGGCCCTCGCAGGATGAAGGGAATGGATTCGGTGAAGTCGAACAGCCACGGGGGCTTCATCACGAATTGGGTGAAGAACTGCGCGATGCCCGCGAAAGCGCAGAACAGCGCGATGTTGGAGAAGCAGCGCATCACCCAGTCGGCGTCGTTGCGCCCGGTGGGGTCGGGCTTGAGGACGAACAGGAAGGGCACGAACATCACCACCAGCAGCAGCAGCGACGAGAACGACGAACGGTCGATCTGCGAGAAGTTCAGGTTGGTCAGCATGCTGGCCGCCGCGACGGCGATGCACAGCACGTAGAGGAACACGCGCTCGACCGCAAAGCTCAGCCGGCTGGATGCCAGCGCCACGCCGAGCACGCCGAACATCGCCAGCAAGGTGACGTTGGCCGAATAGCTGCCGAAGTTCAGCCCGAAGCGCTGCAGCACGGTGGTGGAGAGCAGCAGAAAGACGATGGAGCCGCGCAGCGCCCTGCCCTGGTGCCGCGTGTCGGCAGCGTCCAGCGGCGCCTGGGCGTCGAACGGGGCCGTGGTGGAGAGGCTGTGCATGGTTCAGCGCTGCCAGACGCGGATGTAGTCGATCTCGAGGCTGGCCGGCAGCGACGCGGCGTTCGGCGGGCCGGGCCAGTTGCCGCCGATGGCCAGGTTGACCAGCACATGGGCCGCACCGGCGTCCCGGCCGTCGTTGTGCACCCAGAGGTAGTCGCGGTCGGTCACCAGCACCCCGTCCACGTAGTGGCGCACGCTGTCGGGTGTCCACTCGACCGAGAACACGTGGAACTGTTCGGCGAAATCGGTGCCCGGCACATAGGTCTTCTGCGCGTCGAGCCTGCTGACGCGCTGCTTCGCGTTCTTGGTGCCCACGCCGTGCAGAAAGTGGAAGCTGCGCCGCGTGCCGCCGTCGCCGTTGTTCACGATCTCCACCACGTCGATCTCGGGTGGCCAGGTCTGGTCCTGCGGGTTGAGCCAGAACGCGGGCCAGGTGCCGCGACCCGGCGGCGCCTTCATGCGGATCTCGTACACGCCGTACTGGCCGCTCCAGCGCGAACGCAGCATGCCGCTCTCCACCTTGCCGGGCTTCAGTTCGCCGGGCGCACGGGCCACCAGCGACAGGCCGGTGTCGGTGAAGACGTGGTTGTTGTTGTCGCGATAGCGGCTCCACTCGTCGTTCACGTGATCGAGCGTGCCGTTGGCGAAGATGTAGCGGGTGAAGAACTCCTTGCGCAGCGCGGCGTCGTCGCGGATCAGCGTCTTGAAGTCCCAGTTCTTCACCAGCCTGTAGCCCGATTCGCGCACCGGCGCGACCGGCTGGCTGGGCACGCTGGCGGCCACGCTCCCGCCCTGCGGTTGCGCGCAGGCCGTCAGCAGGCCGGGTCCGCAGGTGGCCGCAGCGGCCATCACGGCCAGTCGGGCGGTGAGAAGGCGGCGGTTGTTCATTGCGCCGGCGGCTGCGGTTGGACCTTGGGAGGCCGGGCGCGTGCGGAGCGTGCGTCGATGGCCTGCTGGTACAGCACCCGCGTCGTGACGCCGATGCCGGCCCAGGTGCTGCCGGGCGGCAGGGGTCGCGGCATGGAGCGGTGGATCACCGCGTCGGCCAGCGCCGTGGCCAGTGCGCCGATGTCTTCCGGCGGCACCAGCGCGCCCTGCGTGCCGTGCTGCAGGTCTTCGGCAAAGATGCCGACGCGGCTGGCGATCATCCACTTGCCGAGCGACTTGACGAGGTAGTACACGCCGCTGGCGTCGATCTGGCGGTAGGGGAACACGAAGGCATGGGCCTGGGCGAACAGATCGGCCATCTCCTGTTCCGAGAGGCGCTGGGGGCGCAGCTCGATCGCGTCGTCGAGCTTCAGCTCCGCGATGCGGGCCTGCAGCGGCGCGAGGTCCATGCGCGGCCGACCGGCCACGATGAAGCGCGACTGGCGGCGCACATCGGCCGGCAGGCGGGCCACTGCCTCGATCAGCACGTCGAGCCCCTTGTAGGGCTTGATCTCGCCGAACAGCACGAAGCTCCAGCGCGGGTCGTCACGCCGCAGGCCGGCCGGCGACGGCGTGGCCTGCAGGCGCAGCGGGCCGTGCGGGATCACGGCCAGCTTGCCGGCCGACACGCCGCGCTTCACCAGCCGCTCGCGGCCGGCCAGGGTGTGCACGATCACGCGGTCGGCCAGCTTGATGGGCAGATCGAACGCCAGGTTCTGCAGCAGCGACATGCGCTCGCCGTTGAAGGGCACCGTGTCGTGCACGGTCAGAACGACCGGGCAGCGCATGCGGATGAACAGGATGGCCAGCGTGTCGAGCGGCGGCACCACCACCCACTGGAAGTGCACGACCGCCGGGCGGCGCACCACCACGCGCCGGCACAGCTGCAGCAGGCCGATCGCGTGCGACAGGCCCTTGGCCAGGGCACGCAGCGCACGCGGCAGGCCCGGGGCCTCGTCGATGACCTTGTAGAAGAAGGGGTCGACGTGGGCCTCGGGGAGCTCGGGGGCGGTCGCCCTTGCGTGTGGGCCGCACGGCCCACGTGGCTGCACGCCGGCCGCAAGCAGTCCTTCGGTGAGCGCCGCGTCGTAGGGTGCGGTGAACAGCGAGGGATCGACCAGCAGAACGTTCAAGGTGGACGGGTTCATCAGGCGGGGGCTCTCGTTTCAGCGGGCCACAGGGGGGCGGCCAGCACCGGCTGCCAGGCCTGCTCGCGCCGGCCCACCAGACCCGACAGGAAGCCCAGCGCCCAGGCCGTGTGCATGGTGGCGGCGGCCACGCCGGCCAGCAGGCCGCAGGCCGAGCGGTGCCGCACCGCCATCAGCAGCGACGTGAGCAGCAGCACGCCGACGTAGAACGCCGGCCACGCCAGCAGCCCGGCGAACCAGGGACTGATCGCGACAGCCAGCACCGACAGCAGCAGATGCGCGGGCACGGCAAGCTGCCGCAGGCGCAGCGAGCCCGGATGGCGGCGCGCAGTGCGCGAGCGTCCGGCGCCGTAGCGGAAGTACTGACGCGCCAGCGCCGGCAGGCTGCTGCGCGGGTGGTAGCCGAGGCGGATGTCGGCGTCCAGGTAGATGCGGGCACCGAGGGCGCGCTGCCGGCAGTCGAGCTCGGCGTCCTCGTTGTGCGTGAAGCTCTCGTCGTAGCCGCCGGCGCGGCGGAACATGTCCATGCGGAATGCGGCGTGATGGCCATGGTCGACAAAGCCGCTGCGGTGGCCGCCGCGATGCGCCGAGCCGCCGGTGCCGACCGGCGAATTGGACACCCAGGCCACGGCGCGCTCGAGGCAGCCGTGGCCGATGGAGTCCATGGGCACCACCACCGCATCGGCGCCGGAACGGGCCAGCGTATCGAGCAGGCGCTGGCAGAAGCCGGCGGGGTAGACGGCGTGGGCGTCGCAGCGGATCAGCACGTCGGCCTCGCGGCCGAACTGCCGCGCCGCCAGGTTGAGCGCCGCGCTCTGGATGCGCGCCGGGTTGTGCAGCCACTGCACCGCGGGTTGCTGCGCTGCCACGGCCTGGACCTTCTCGACGGTGCCGTCGGTGCTGCCGCCGTCGACGACGATGATGCGCCAGCTCGCGGAGGCCGGCGGATCCGCCAGCAGCCCTGCGAGCAGGCCGTCGATGTGGGCCGCCTCGTTGAGCGTGGGGATCACGAGCAGGACGCGGGTTGCGGCGGCCGGTGAGGCAGAAGGTTCGACAGGCATGGTGGGGTTCAGAGGAGCAGGAGCGCACGCACCTCGGGCGTCAACGCTGCAGTGAACTCGGACAGGAAGTGCTCGATCTGCGGATAGGCCGCCGCTGCTTCGCGCGGGTCGGCGACGATGCGTGAGGCGCGCACCAGCGCGCCGTCTCGCAGGCGGCCCTGCAGCCCCTCGGCCAGCAGGTGCAGGCGGGTGTCGAACGCGTTCTGGCTGTAGATGCCGCCCATGCGGATCCAGTAGCTGACGGCCTCGGTGTGGTGCATGCTGCGCGCCACCATGCGCATGCCGTCGACGGGCTGCGTGCCTGCGGCCGCCACACCCAGGCGGGCCGGATCGAGCGACAGCACCTCGAAGCCGACGGCCGTGTAGCAGACCTCGGGCCGATGCACCTTGACCTCCTGGCTCTGCTGCCGGGTGTAGGCCACCGCGAGCAGGATCTGTTCCCCGCGCACGTTCTGGTAGGTGCGCAGCAGGGTCTGGTCATAGGGTTGGCTGATGAGCCGTTCGCCGTCGCGGTCGACCGCCAGATCGACCTGTTCTCGCAGCGAGGGCACGAGCCGCCACTCGCCGATGACCGGGGGCACCGCCAGTTCGAGCTGCGGCAGCGGACCCGCGCCCGCCGCGCCCGGCAGCGCGCGAGGCGTGAGCTGCCAGGCCGCCACGGCGGCCAGCAGCATCAGCAGGAACACGGCGAGGCTCGAACGCCAGGACAGGCCCGCGCGGGCGCCCGCCGATGCCGTGGGCGTCGTCAGGGCCGCGCTCATTGCGGCGCCTCGTGCCGGACGCCGCGCAACGCGGGGACCGGCGCAGGGCGGTGTCGGCCAGCACCGTCATGCACAGCGCCGCGGCGAACAGCACCATGCCCGAGAAGCCATGAATGAAGCCCTGCCCCGCGGCGTCGCCGTAGTGGTGGGTGATCAGCACCAGCACCACGACGCGCAGCACGTTGGAAGCGAACGAGATCGGCACGATCAGCACCGCGAGCACCGCATTGCGCAGGGCCGATGCGTGGCGGACCACGTTGAGGTAGAGCAGCCCGAAGGCCTCCAGCATGAACAGCGAGTTCAGGCCCGAGCAGGCGTCGGCCACCTGCAGCTTGTACTGGCCGACGGTCAGGACCACGCCGGCACGGGCGATCGGGTAGCCGGCGGCGTGCAACAGATGTTCGACAACGTAAGAAACGCCGATCTTCAGGGGCTGCGTGATCGCGTCGACCATCGAACCCGGCATCGGGATCAGGAAGCACAGGAACAGGAAAGCGAACCACAGCCTTCGCGTGGTGGGCGCGCCCAGCAGCAGCAGCGAGCAGCCCAACAGCACCGGCAGCAGCGACGCCACCTCCAGGACCGGGAAGGACTGCGAACGCCCGAGCACGTAGACCAACAGCCCCACGGCGAGCAGCAGCCAGCCCGGCACCGACCGCCGCGCGCTGGAGCCTGCCGATCCGTCGGCGAGTGCCGGCCGGATCTGCTGGTAGAAGAGCCAGACGACGACCGCCAGCACGATGGGGCCGTGCGAGTGGGTGTCGGTCTGCCACAGGCCCTGCGCGAGGTCCGTGATGCTGGGCAGGTAGAGCAGCAGCAGCCCGGCTGCCACCGGCAGCAGCGGGCGAGCGGCGCGCGCCGCCCCACCGGACGCTCCGGCCTCGCTCGAGACGGCCCGCTGCGCATCGACCCGTCCACCGGGTGCGCGCGCTGCGGGAACGTGAATATTCATCGGTGCAGTTTACGCACTTGCTGCGCCGCAACAAACGTGACGAGCGTGACTGTAGGTTTCTCCGGTTCAGAAGCGCGAGGCGGCCTCGAGACCGACCGTCCCGTGAGCCGTCGGCAGCCGGGCCGGGCGCGAACGCGGCAGCAGTGCCTGCTCGAAACGCGGCCTCAGCCAACGCGCCACATGGCGGTAGTGGCGCTCGAACGCGAGATAGAGCCCGTAGGCGACCAGGTGCGAGAGCAGCACGCCGCCCACGATGGCCAGCCAGCGGGGCGCGCCACGGGTCGTCTCCCAGACGACGATCAGCACGGTGTTGTGGATGAGATAGAGGCTGTAGCTGTAGGACGCGAAGAAGCGGCACGCCCGTTCGACGGGAGCGGGAACGGAGCGGGCATTCAGGAGATGGCACAGCACGCCGAACATCACCAGCGCGATCAGGGCCGCCGTCTGCAGGTCGTAGGGGTCGAAGCCGATCTTGGCTGCGCGGCCCGCCAGCGCCACCGAACCCAGGGCCACCAGCCACACGGCCAGCCAGCCGCTGCGGCGGTAGGCCGGCAGTCGAGCGAACGCCCATCCGGCCGCCGCACCGACGAGCCAGATCAGCGTCAGCGACTTGCCGCCGCCGGCAGCGGCGTTCCACACCAGCACCGGAAAGCTCAGCGCGGCCAGCGGCCAGAGGTAGCGGCGGCGCAGCCGCTCCTGGCACAGCACACAGAAGGCGAACAGGCCCATCGCGACGTAGATCCACATCTCGACCGACACGGTCCAGAACGGCTCGGCGGTATTGTAGGGCCGGATGCGCCAGGGCATGTCGAGGCGCAGCATCTCGAGGAACTGGAAAATGCTGTGATCCTGCAGCTGCAGCAGGTTGCCGAGGAAGGGCCGCAGGCCGGTGTTGACCTCGGGCGCGCCCCAGTGCGAGGAGATCAGCCACCCGTTGGCCAGCACGATGAGCAGCAAGGCGGGCACGAAGGGCGTCATGATGCGGGCGACCCGATCGGCCAGGAAGCCGGGCAGGCGGGGACCGGGCCGCGCGGCCCAGTTCAGCATCGATTGCGTGATCAGGAAACCCGACAGCAGGAAGAAGACCGCCACCGCGAGGCTGCCGCCCGGGTAGCGGATCTTCCCGTCGAAGTGGATCAGCACGATGTGCGAGCCGATCACCAGATTGGCGGCAATCGCCCTGAGTGCGTCGAGATAGGCCGTGGCGGCCGCACCGATGGGCGGTGCGGCGACCGGGGAGGACGGCGCTCGCGCGTTCATGACCGGGCGTCGGAGGCGAGGCGCATCAGCGGCGGCTCGTGCGCAGCGGCGCGAGGACGGGCTCGAGTGCCGATGTCCAGCGCTCGTAGCCCTGCGCCGACAGGTGCAGCCTGTCGGTCGCGAAGTAGCGCGGGTCGATCGATCCGTCGGATGCCGACAGCGGCTCGGCCAGTTCGACCACACTGACGCCCGCCTGCCGATCCGCGAGCGCCCGGATGCCGGCGTTGAGCTCCCTCCACTTCGCCGGATCGATCGGCGCCTGCGGGTGGGCACGCGGCGGCACGGTGCAGACGACGATCGGCAGCCCGCGGTCGTGCCGGCGCGCCATCTCGATCATCGCGACGAGGTTGGACACGGTGTCGGCCGGGGCCTGCTGGGCGCTGAGGTCGTTGGTGCCGATCTGGATCACCACGGCCGTCGGTTGAAGATCGAGCACGTCCTCCTGGAAGCGGAACAGCAGGCCGCGGCTGACGTCGCCGCCGATGCCCCGGTTGGCCACCGGCACGGAGGGGAAGTCCTGCTTCAGCGTGCGCCAGCCGGCGACCAGTGAATCGCCGGCGAACACCACCCGGCCCCGCTCGTGCTCGCGCTGCCGCCAGAATTCGCGGCGGTTGTCGACCATCCAGCCGAAGACGCGCACGACGCCCTTGCCCGGCCACTGCGAGGCTTCGGAGGGGTAGGCGGTCGGACCGGACACAGCGGCCGCCTGTGCAGGCTGCGCCGCTGCGACGGGCGCCAGGCCCGTCAGACCGGTCAGGACCAGCAGCCAGACGGCGAGGTATCGGGTGAACAAGGCGTCTCCTGCGTTGGGGGTCGCAGGAGTTTGAGCGGCGATGCGTGCATTTCCCTGCAACAACAGGGCAGAGGCGTAACCAAGAGCGACGTCCTGACGGGAGGCTGCGTACAGCCAGTCACGTCGATGCGATGCGAGAGCGGGACGCGCTCAGTCCGGCGCGTGGCCTTCGGCCCTCGCCTGCCGCCGCATCAACCGCTCCAGCGCCTGCGCCGGCGTCAGCCGCCCGTCGAGCACCGCCACCACGGCGGCGGTGATGGGCATGTCGACGCCCAGCGCCTGCGCGCGCGCCAGCACGGTGGCGGCGCTGTACACGCCCTCGGCCACGTGGCCCAGCGCGGCCAGCACCTCGGGCAGCGAGCGGCCTTGGGCCAGTTGCAGGCCGACCTGGCGGTTGCGCGACAGATCGCCGGTGGCGGTGAGCACCAGGTCACCGAGGCCGCTGAGGCCCATGAAGGTGTCCACGCGCGCGCCCAGCGCCGTGCCCAGGCGCGTGATCTCGGCCAGGCCGCGCGTGACGAGCGCCGCGCGCGCGTTGAGGCCCAGGCCCATGCCATCGGCAATGCCGGTGGCGATGGCGATGACGTTCTTGACCGCGCCGCCGACCTCCACGCCCACCGGGTCGGCGGAGGTGTAGACGCGCAGCGACTCGCTGTGGAAGGCCTCGACGGCCTGGTTGCGCAGCGCCTCGTCGGTGCTGGCGGCCACCAGCGCGGTGGGCTGGCCGCGCGCGACCTCGAGCGCGAAGCTCGGTCCCGACAGCACACCCACGCGGGCTGCCGGCGCCACCTCGCGCGCCACCTCGTGGCCCAGTGCGCCGGTGCCGGCCTCGAAGCCCTTGCACAGCCACCACAGCCCGGCGCCGCTGGCGGCACAGCGGGCCAGCATCTCGCGCAGGCCCGACATGGGCGTGGCGATGACGATCAGGCCGCCGTCCGCCTGGGCGTGCGCGATCGCCATGTCCAGGTCGGCCGTGAGGCGCAGCGCGGCGGGCAGCGCCACGCCGGGCAGGTAGCGCCGGTTGTCGCGGCTGGCCTCGATGTGCGCGGCCTGGGCGGCATCGCGCGCCCACAGCAGGGTGTCGTGCCGCGGCGCGATGCCGACGGAGAGAGCCGTGCCCCAGGCACCGGCGCCGAGGACCGTGATGCGCATGCGCGGCGGGCCGGGCTGGCGGCGCGGATCAGGCGTTGGTGATGATCGGCGAGCCGCCGTTGCCGTTGCTCACCGCGCCTTGCTGCTGCGCGGCGGCCTGCTGTTGGGCTTCGTACATGGCCTGGAAGTTCACCTCGGCCAGGTGCACCGGCGGGAAGCCGGCACGGGTGATGATGTCGGCCACCGTCGCGCGCAGGTAGGGGTAGACGATGCCGGGGCAGGCGATGCCCAGCACCGGCTGCGTCTGGCCGTCGGGCAGGTTGCGGATCTCGAAGATGCCGGCCTGCTTGGCTTCGCACAGGAACAGCGTCTTGTCGGCGACCTTGGTGGTGACCGTGGCGGTCACCGACACCTCGTAGATGCCGTCGGCCACGGTCTCGGCATTGACGGCCAGGCTGATGTCGACCTGCGGCTGCGACTGCTCGAGCAGGATCTGCGGCGAATTGGGCTGCTCCAGCGACACGTCCTTGAGGTAGACGCGCTGGATCTGGAACACGGGGTTGGAGTCTTGCTCGGCCATGGTGGGCATCCGTCAGGGGCTGGGCCGGCTCGAACCGCGGGGCCGTGGGAGGCATCGCGGGTTGGAGGGCCTTGAACAAACAAACGGCCCGCCGTCGTCGACGTCGGCGGGCCCTGGGGCATGGAACCGCCGGATTATGTCGCAGCGGGGTGGCAGCGACCGGCTTGCCGGCCTGCCGTCAGTCAGGCCGGGGACTGCTGCTGCAGCAGCGGCATCAGGCCGCCGCGCTGGTCGAGCGCGATGAGTTCGTCGCAGCCGCCCACATGGGTGTCGCCGATGAAGATCTGCGGCACGGTACGCCGGCCGGTCGCCTGCATCATGGCGTCGCGCTGCGCGGGGTCGAGGTCGATGCGAATCTCCTCGATCTGCTCCACGCCGCGCTGCTTCAGCAGTGCCTTGGCCCGGATGCAGAACGGGCAGACCTGGGTGGTGAACATCTTGACGGTGGAGGACGACATGGCGGGCAATCGGTGGAACGAGCCGCCAGTGTCACGGAATCGACACGTCCTTGCCGGGCTGCGGGTTTGATTTGCGCGGCAATGCGCGGCATTTGGCGCTATCTCGTCGATAGGCCCGGGCCCGCTCAGGCCGCCGACTTCTCCACCGGCAGTTGCGCCTCGCGCCAGGCCGCCAGGCCGCCGATCACGATGCTGGCCTTCTCGTAGCCGAGCTTGCGCAAGGTGGCGACGGCGCGGTTGGCGCGCGCGCCGGTCGGGCAGATCACCAGCACCGGCAGGCTCTTGTTGGTGGGCAGGCCCTTGGCGCCGCTCTCCAGCCCGGCGAGCGGGATGTTGCGGGCGTTGCTGGCGTGGCCGGCGGCGTACTCGGCGGGCTCGCTCACGTCGATCAGCACCGCCTTCTCGCGGTTGATCAGCATCACCGCCTCGGCGGTGGACACGCGGTTCGGGCCGCCGCCGCGAGCGATCAGCGGCCAGACCAGAAGACCGCCCGAGGCGAGCGCAGCGAGGACCAGATACCAGTTGTCGAGGAGAAACTTCACGGTGGGGGCGCGCGCGGCCGGCGCGGTCAGGGAGGCGGAAAGACAGCGATTCTAGAATCTGCGGCTATTCCCATTGCTGCCGCGACCCGCCTCATGACCCAACTCGTGCTGATCCGCCACGGCGAATCGACCTGGAACCTCGAGAACCGCTTCACCGGCTGGACCGACGTGGAACTCACTCCCACCGGCGTGGCCCAGGCCCAGCAGGCCGGCCGGCTGCTGAAGCAGGCCGGCATCGATTTCGACACCGTCTACACCTCGGTGCTCAAGCGCGCGATCTGGACCGCCTGGCACTGCCTCGACGGCATGGACCGCACCTGGCTGCCGGTCATCAAGGACTGGCGCCTCAACGAGCGCCACTACGGCGGCCTGCAGGGCCTGAACAAGGCCGACATGGCCAAGCAGTTCGGCGACGAGCAGGTGCTGCTCTGGCGCCGCAGCTACGACGTGCCGCCGCCGCCGCTGGAGGCGAACGACCCGCGCAGCGAGCGCAGCGACGTGCGCTACGCGAAGCTCGCGGCCAACCAGGTGCCGCTGACCGAGTGCCTGAAGGACACCGTGGCGCGCGTGCTGCCGCTCTGGTACGGCACGCTGGCCCCGGCCATCGCCGCCGGCCAGCGGCTGGTGATCGTGGCGCACGGCAACAGCATCCGCGCGCTGGTGAAGCACCTGAACAACATCTCCGACGCCGATATCGTGGGCGTGAACATCCCGAACGGCATCCCGCTGGTCTACGACCTGGACGCCAACCTGAAGCCCACGTCCAAGTACTACCTGGGCGGGGCCGACGCCGCCGCGCAGGCGGCCTCAGTGTCCGCGCTGCAGGCGGACGGCTGAGGCCGTGCCTCAGCCCACCAGGCCGTAGAGCCGCTCCGGCACCACGCGCAGCACGAGCTGCAGGTCGGTCGCCCGGCCGGCGATCTGGCAGCCCGGCTGGGCGGTGTCGCGCGGCGTGGTGCGCACCGTGGGCAGGCCGGCGCGGTCGGCGATGGCAGCCACCATCGGCGCATGGGCGCTGGGCCCGCGGCTTGTGACGACGCCAGTTCGCCGGAGGCGAGCCGCACGAAGTCGCCCGGCGGATAGAGGCCGTATTCCTTGATCAGCGCCGCCACGCGCTCCTCGGCCCAGCCGACGCGACGCGCCCTCAACTGGCCCGCCAGCGCGGTGTGCAACGCATGCGCCACGCCGTACTCCACAGGCGCCGCGGGTCCTGGCGGATCGAGCCGTAGATCGCCACATCGGGATCGCAATCGACCCGCGCGATGAACTCGCCGGCGAAGGCATCGACGAGCGCCGGGAAGTCGTATTGATCTCCTCGACGTCGGCATAGGCGCCGCGGTCGAGCAGCGCCTCGAGCTGGGCCTCGCTGGCCACGACCTGGCCGCAGGCCAGCAGCAGCTTGCCCTCTTCGTTGCGCACGCCGAACGGCAAGGGCACACCGACCTTGATGTGGTGCGCGACCAGTTTGAGCAACTGCACGGCGTCCCCTCGACGTTCGGCCGCTCTCTGTGCCGGTGACGGCGGAACCTGCGGGAACAGCAGGGGGTGATCGACGGCGCAGCAATGCGGACATAGCCGCACTGCGCACGTCATGTGGTCGGTGGCGTCTGCAGGGCTTCGTCGATCGCGGCGCGCAGGCGCTCGGCGAGCGCGCGGCGATCGGCCTGCGCGCTGGCCTGCGGCGCGAGGAACTGCAGGTGCACCTGCAGACCCTCGGCGCAGGCCACCCACCACAGGCTCTGCACCAGCGTGGTGTCGCCGACGTAGGCCACCGCCTTGCTGACCTCGTCGTGCCGGTCGCGGTAGCGCAGCGCCACCGGCTGCACCGGCGTGCCGGTGGCGATGGAAGCCTGCAGCAGGTTGGCGTGGAAGGGCAGCAGCGCGTGGCCCTCGCCGGTGGTGCCTTCGGGGAACACCGCCACGGTGTCGCCGGCCGTCAGCGCCTCGGCCATCTGGTGCACCACGCGCAGCGCGTCGCGCTTGCGCTCGCGCTCGAGGTAGAGGCTGTCGGCCGCCTCGGTCAGCCGGCTCAGCAGCGGCCAGTGCCGGACGTCGGCCTTGGACACGAAGCGCGCCTGCGGGCAGAAGGCGTGGATGGCCACGATGTCCAGCCAGGAGATGTGGTTCGCGACCAGCAACGCCCCGCCGGGCCAGGGCTCGCCGCTGCGCCGGGCTCGACCCCGGCCACGCGCAGCATCTTGGCGGCCCACCAGCGCACGCGCTCGCGCCGCTCGGTACGCCCGAGCGCGCGGAACATCGTCAGCACGATGGCCAGGCCGTGCAACACGTGCAGCAGCACGCGCAGCAGGCGCCACGCGGCACGCAGACGGCGCGGCATCAGGGTGGCGCGGCGGTGACGCGACGAGCGCTCATGCCGCGTCGCGCGTAGCTTCGTGCGCCACGTGGCCGGCGACCAAGGTGGCGCGCACGCGCCCCGGCAGCGCGAAACCGCTGGTGTCGAAGGCGAACGGCGTGTGCTTGCCCTGGCTGCGCAGTGCGGCCGGCGCGACGGTCCAGCGCGCCTCGGGGTCGAACACGCAGACATCGGCCACCCCGCCCTCGACGAGGCGGCCCGCGCTGGAGGCGAGCGAACCGAGCGCGTCGCCCAGCACCCGCACCGGCTCGCAGCTCACGGTGGCGAGCGCGCGGCGCAGGCCGGCGCCGCTGTCCTCGCCCCACTTGAGCGCCAGGCTCAGCAGCAGCTCCAGGCCGGTGGCACCGGGTTCGGCCTCGGCGAACGGCAGGGTCTTGGCGTCCTCGTCGACCGGCGTGTGGTCGGACACCAGCGCGTCGATCGTGCCGTCGGCCAGCCCGGCGCGCAGCGCGTCGCGGTCGCGCTGCTGGCGCAGCGGCGGCACCAGGCGCATGGCCGGGTTGAAGTAGCCGATGTCGACATCGGTCAGGTGCAGCGAGTTGATGCTGACATCGGCCGTGACCGGCAGCCCCTCGGCCTTGGCCTCGCGCAGCAGCGCCACGCCGGCCGCGCTGGACAGCCGGCACAGGTGCACGCGCGCGCCGCTGGACCGCACCAGCTCGAACAGCGTGTGCAGCGCGATCGTCTCGGCCGCCACCGGCACGCCCGACAACCCGAGCCGCGTGGCGACCGCACCGCTGGCCGCCACGCCCGAGCCCAGCCAGGGATCGTTCGGCCGCAGCCACACCGTGTAGCCGAAGGTGGCCGCGTACTGCAGCGCGCGCGACAGCACCTGCGTGTCGCGCAGCACCGCGTCGGCCTGCGAGAAGCCCACGCAGCCGGCCTCGGTGAGCTCGGCCATCTCGGTCAGCACCTCGCCGCCGAGGCCGCGCGTCAGCGCGCCGAGCGGGAACAGCCGGCAGCGGCTGAGCTTGCGGGCGCGGAACTTGAGCATCTCCACCAGCGGGCTCGTCGAGCGTGGGATCGGTGTCGGGCAGGCAGACCATGCTGGTCACGCCGCCGGCGGCGGCGGCGGCCAGCTCGCTCTCGAGCATGCCCTCGTGCTCGTGGCCGGGCTCGCGCAGGCGCGCGGCCAGGTCCACCAGGCCGGGCGCCACCACCAGGCCGGCGGCGTCGATGGTGCGCTCCGGCGCGAAGTCGGCCGGCACCTTGCCGATCGTGAGGATGCGACCGTTGGCGATGGCGATGTCGGCCCGCTCGTCGCGGCCCGAGGCCGGGTCGACCACGCGGCCGTTGCTGATCAGGATCTTCATGCGTTGTTCCCCGCGATCGTGCTCATGACCGCCATGCGCACCGCGATGCCGAAGGTCACCTGCGGCAGGATCACGCTCTGCCTGCCGTCGACCACCGCCGAGTCGATCTCCACGCCGCGGTTGATGGGGCCGGGGTGCATCACGATGCGTCGGGCCTGGCGAGCGCGAGCTTCTCCTCGGTGAGGCCGAAGCTCTTGAAGTACTCGCCGGCGCTCGGCAGCAGCGCACCGCTCATGCGCTCGTTCTGCAGCCGCAGCATGATGATCACGTCGGCGTCGCGGATGCCTTCGCTCATGTCGTGGCAGACGCGCACGCCCATGTGCTTCAGGTCGGCCGGCACGAGGGTGCGCGGGCCGACCGCCCTCACCTCCGCCGCGCCCAGCGTGGTGAGCGCGTGGATGTCGGAGCGCGCCACGCGCGAGTGCACGATGTCGCCGACGATCGCCACCACGAGGTTGCTGAAGTCCTTCTTGTAGTGGCGGATCGTGTACATGTCGAGCAGCCCCTGCGTGGGGTGCGCGTGACGGCCGTCGCCGGCGTTGACCACGTGCACGTGGGGCGCCACGTGCTGCGCGATCAGGTAGGGCGCGCCGCTCTCGGCATGGCGCACCACGAACATGTCGGCGTGCATCGCCGACAGGTTGGCGATGGTGTCGAGCAGGCTCTCGCCCTTGGCGGTGGAACTGCGCGCGATGTCGAGGTTGATGACGTCGGCGCTGAGGCGCTTGGCAGCGATCTCGAAGGTGGTGCGCGTGCGCGTGCTGTTCTCGAAGAACAGGTTGAACACGCTCTTGCCGCGCAGCAGCGGCACCTTCTTCACCTCGCGGTCGTTGACGCTCAGGAAGGTGCCCGCTGTGTCGAGGATCTGCGTCAGCACCGCCTTCGGCAGGCCTTCGATCGACAGCAGGTGGATCAGCTCGCCGTGGGCGTTGAGCTGCGGGTTGCGCTTGTTCAGCATCAGGCGCTTTCGAGTTGGAGTGTGAAGCCGCCGGCCTCGTCGCGCACCAGCGCGAGCCGCTGGTGGCGCGGCACCACCACGCGGGCGGCCGACACGGCGGGCTCGATCGGCAGTTCGCGCCCGCCGCGGTCGACCAGCACCGCGAGGCCGACGCTGGCCGGGCGGCCGAAGTCGAACAGTTCGTTGATCACCGCGCGCACCGTGCGGCCGGTGTAGAGCACGTCGTCGATCAGCAGGATGTGGCGGCCCTCGATCTCGAACGGCAGCGCCGTCGCGTCGGTGGTGGCGCTCATGCCGCGCGAGCCGAAGTCGTCTCGGTGCAGCGCGCTCGAGATCACGCCGTGGCGGCCGGCCAGTCCCAGGTCACGCTGCAGCCGCTCGGCCAGCCAGGCGCCGCCCGACCAGATGCCGACCAGCACGGTCTCGGGCTTGAGCAGCGGCCTCACCCGCGCCAGCAGATCGGCGTAGAGCGCTTCCGCGTCGAGGTGCAGGGTCGTCATGCGTGCTCCCGGAAATACTGTTCGAGCAGGATCGCCGCGGCGGCGGCATCGGCGTCGCGCGCCCCGTCGGACAGGGCCTCGGTGGTGGACCAGCGCTCGTCGACCTCGTGCACCGGCAGCCGGAAGCGGCCGTGCAGCTGGCGGGCGAAACGCTGCGCGCGCCGGGTATTGTCGTGCGGCGCGCCGTCGGGGTGGAACGGCACGCCGACCACCAGCGCGGCCGGCTGCCATTCGGCGATCAGCTTCGCGATGGCGTCGAAGCGCGCGTCGCCCTCGGCCGCCACGGTGCGCAGCGGCTGGGCGCTGCGCGTCAGCGTGTTGCCGGTGGCCACCCCGGTGCGCTTGAGGCCGAAATCGAAAGCGAGCAGGGTCTGCAGGGGCTGCGGGGCGCCGGCCGGCTCAGGCATGGCCCGCTTCGCTGCTCAACATGCGCGGGTCGATGCCCAGCAGCGACAGCGCCTTGTCGTAGCGCTGCTCGGTCGGCGTCTCGAAGATCACCTCGGGCTTCGCGTCGACGGTGATCCAGCCGTTGCGGGCGATCTCGTCCTCCAGCTGGCCGGCGCTCCAGCCGGCATAGCCCAGCGTGACCAGCACGCGCTTCGGGCCGGCACCGTTGGCCAGGGCCTCGAGCACGTCCTTGCTGGTGGTCATGGCCATGCCGCCGGGGATGCGCAGCGAGGAGGTGTAGGTGGCGCCATCGGCGTCGATGTCGGCCGCGTCGTCCTCGCCGCGCTCGTGCAGCACGAAGCCGCGCTCGGTCTGCACCGGCCCGCCGAGGTAGACCGGCTGCTCCGCCAGCTCCTCGCGGTCGAGCGGCAGGTCGACCTTCTCGAACAGGCGGCCCAGCTTGATGTCGCTGGGCTTGTTGATCACCAGGCCGAGCGCGCCGCGCTCGGTGTGCTCGCACAGGTAGACCACCGAGCCGGCGAAGTTGTCGTCGGCCATGCCGGGCATGGCGATCAGGAACTGATTCGTCAGGTTGGTGGCGGAGTCCGAGCCCATGCGGCGATTGTAGTGACCGGGCACACTCCGGCGCATGGACAAGGCCTCCGGAAAAACACTCGACGCCGCGCTGGTGTGGTGCCGCCGGGACCTGCGCGCCCACGACCATGCCGCGCTCTACCATGCGCTGCGCGCTGCGCGGCGGGTCTGGGTGGCGTTCGTGTTCGACACCGAGATCCTGGACCCGCTGCCGCGCACCGACCGCCGCGTCGAGTTCATCCGCGACAGCCTGGTCGACCTCGATGCGCAGCTGCACACCCTGGGCCGCAGCCACGGCACCGAGGGCGTCGGGCTGATCGTGCGTCACGGCCGCGCGCGCGACGAATCCCGCGACTGGCCGCCGCACTGCACGTGCAGGCGGTCTACGCGAACACCGACTACGAGCCCGCCGCCGTGGCGCGCGACGCCCAGGTGCGCGGCGCGCTCGCCCAGACCGGGATCGCCTTCCACCCGGCCAAGGACCAGGTGGTGTTCGACACCGACGAGGTGCTGACCGCCGCCGGCACGCCCTATGGCGTGTTCACGCCCTACAAGAACGCCTGGCTGAAGAAGCTGGAGCCCTTCTACCTGCAGGCCTACCCGGTGGGCCGCCATGCCGGCGCGCTGGCGCCGCGCCCGGCGGGTGAGGCCGCGGGCGTGCCCACGCTGGCCGCCATCGGCTTCGAACCCACCAACCTGGCGGCGCTGAAGCTCGCCCCCGGTACCGCCGGCGGCCGCGCGCTGCTGGAGGACTTCAGCGACGAGCGCATCGATCGCTACGACCAGACGCGCGACTTCCCCGCCGTCAAGGGCCCCAGCTACCTGAGCGTGCACCTGCGCTTCGGCACGCTGTCGATCCGCGAGCTGGCGCGGCTGGCCTGGGACCGCGCGCGCGCCGGCTCGCGCGGCGCCGAGGTCTGGCTGTCGGAACTGATCTGGCGCGACTTCTACCACCAGGTGCTGCACCACCACCCACAGGTCGTCGAGCGCAGCTTCAAGCCCGAATACGACAAGATCAAGTGGGAGCATGGCAAGCATGCCGACGCGCTGTTCGCCGCCTGGTGCGAGGGCCGCACCGGCTACCCGCTGGTCGACGCGGCCATGCTCCAGATCAACCAGACCGGCTACATGCACAACCGGCTGCGCATGGTGGTGGCGAGCTTCCTGTGCAAGGACCTGGGGCTGGACTGGCGCCGCGGCGAGCGCTATTTCGCCGAGAAGCTGAACGACTACGACCTCGCCGCCAACAACGGCGGCTGGCAGTGGGCCAGCTCCAGCGGCTGCGACGCCCAGCCCTACTTCCGCATCTTCAACCCGGTGAGCCAGAGCCAGAAATTCGACGCCCAGGGCAAGTTCATCCGCCGCTACCTGCCGCAGCTCGCCGCCCTGCCCGACGCCGCGCTGCACGCCCCGTGGGACGCCAAGCCGCTCGACCTGGTCGCCGCCGGCCTGGTGCTCGGCCGCGACTACCCCGAGCCCATCGTGCGCCATGAGCTGGCGCGCGAACGCACGCTGGCGCGCTATGCGGTGGTGAAGGGGGCGCGCTGAGGCAGAGGCGACGCGGGAGGGCCCGCGCGCCCGAGGTCCGTCAGCGCACGCCGAGGAACACCGTGCCGGCCGAGCGGTCGGCGGATGTCAGGGCCACCACCAGCTGCTGCGCGGTGCCGATGATCGCGATCCCGCTGGCCGTCGCGTTGGCGAGGATGCAGGGTGACGGACCGAAGGTGACCGACACGGCGTAGAGGTTCTTGCCGCTGGGATGCGGCGCCGCGTTCCCGGTGATGCTGCAGCCGCTCAGCGAGGCGGTGATCGCGCCGCCGGCGCCCACCGTCACGCTGCCGCTGCTGCCGTCGAGCGAGTCGCCGTTCCATGTGCCGACGATCGTGCCCAGGCTCGCGGCGGCGTGGTAGTCGAAATCGGAAGCCGCCACCGGCGTCAGCGTCAGGTTGGTGGCCGCCGCCCCGCTCGGGCTGACCGTGCCGGACACGACGCCCGACACCTTCATCGAGCCCGAGAAGCCGGTCGTCCTGACCACGCCGTTCAGGAAGTCGTACTGGCGCAGATCGGTCGCGCTCACCGTCGCGCCGGAGCGGCTCACGGTCCCCTGCGTCAGCGTGTCGACGTAGAGCGTGCCGCCCGACTCGAAGCCGCTGAGGCCCCAGAACGTGCGGTCCTCCAGGATCAGCGCCTCACCGCGGGCGCCGGTGCTGCTGGCGAGCTCGTAGCCCCCTTCCAGCGGCGTTGCATCCGTGGCCGGAGCGTCCTGCGGGTCATCACCCCCGCCCCCGCCCCCACAACCGGCCAGCCCCACCACCAGCGTCAGCGCAGCAATCCGATGCCTCATTTGTCGTCCTCCCCAGGTTTTCGAGTCGGCGCATTCTGTCGGCGCCAGGGGGTCGGGCGTGACTGTCCCGTCTGTCGTTCAGGGGGGTTGCTGGCCCGCAGGTTTTCGCTTACGGCAGCGAAGCGCTGCCGTGCCGGCGTGGTACCGGCGTCAGAACAGCTCGATCTCGCCGACCTTGCCGCCCGCCTCGACCAGCGTGCCTCCCTCGACCAGCTGGTCGTGGCACTGCAGCTGGTTACGGCCGTTCTGCTTGGCGTGGTAGACCGCCAGGTCGGCGCGCGAGAAGGCCGCGCTGGGGGTGTCGTCGGCGCGCAGTTCGGTCATGCCGATGCTGACCGTGACGCTGCCGACCTGCGGGAAGCGGCAGGTCTCCATGCGCGCGCGGAAGCGCTCGAAGGCGAGCGCCGCGTGCACGCGCGAATCGGCGTGCAGCATCACGACGAACTCCTCGCCGCCGAAGCGGTAGAGCCGGTCGCCATGCCGGAAGGCGCCGCGCAGGATGCGCGCCATCAGCAGCAGCACCTCGTCGCCGATCAGGTGACCGAAGTTGTCGTTCACGCGCTTGAAGTGGTCGACGTCGACCACGCCGATCCAGTAGCGCAGCGACGCGCGGGCGCGCCGTTCGGGCTGCTGCCCGCCGTCGGCCGACGGCGACAGCGGCGCCAGCGGCCCCGGGCCGTCGCACTCGAGCAGGCACTTGCCGAACTGTTCGTCGAAGGTCTTGCGGTTCAGCAGACCGGTCAGCGTGTCGCGCTCGCTGTAGTCGAGCAGGCCGACCTGGTTGCGGTAGATCTTCAGCACGGCATCGACGAAGCGCAGCTGTTCGGCGTCGAGCGGCTTCTCGGCGAGCACCTCGACCAGACCGAAGCGTTCGGTGCCAACCCACAGCGGGAACACATTCAGGAGCACCGGCCGGCCCCTCGGGCCGGGTCGGCTGGTGGGCAGCGCCAGCAGCGGTTCGCCGCCGGCCAGCGCGTCGCGGTGCGGTAGCCAGTCGTCCAGCGACGGCAGCGCCTCCAGCGGGGTCCACGGCGGATCGCCCGCCACCGCCGGCGGGCCGTCGCGGGCGCACGCCTGCAGCAGCAGCCGCGTGTCGCCGGCCTCGCCCACACAGCGGTACAGGCTCAGGCTCAGCGGTCGCAGCCAGTCGGCCAGCATCGTGACCGCGGCTGCGTCGAGCAGGTCGCGGTCACGGTAGCCGGTGAGGCTGACGACGGATCCGAGCAGGTCTGTCATGGCGTGTGGATAGGGCTTGATCGGCTATCGGCCTGCCCGCCGCACGCTTGAGAACCGCCGCGCCGGGCGCGCGCAGTATGCACGCCCCGGCGGCGCGGGGCAGCGCGCTCAGATCGACATGCGCTGGCGCACGCCGTCGGTTTCCATGTCGGCGCCTCGGCCGCGCAGCACGATCTCGCCGCGCTCCATCACCAGGTACTGGTCGGCCAGTTCGGCGGCGAAGTCGTAGTACTGCTCCACCAGGATGATCGCCATGTCGCCGCGATCGGCCAGCTTGCGGATCACGCGGCCGATGTCCTTGATGACGCTGGGCTGGATGCCCTCGGTCGGCTCGTCCAGGATCAGCAGCTTGGGGCCGGCCGCCAGCGCGCGGGCGATCGCCAGCTGCTGCTGCTGCCCGCCCGACAGATCACCGCCGCGCCGTCCGAGCATCTGCTTGAGCACCGGGAACAGCTCGTAGAGCTCGGCCGGGATCGGTGTGCTGCCGGGCTTGCTGGCCAGGCCCATGCGCAGGTTGTCCTCGACCGTCAGGCGGCCGAAGATCTCGCGGCCCTGCGGCACGTAGCCGATGCCGCGGCGCACGCGCTCGTAGGGCGTGAGGCGCTGCACCTCGGCGCCGTCGAGCCGGATGCTGCCGGACTTGATGCTCACCAGCCCGACCAGGCTCTTCAGCAGCGTGGTCTTGCCCACGCCGTTGCGGCCCAGCACGACCGTCACCTCGCCGGCCTTCGCCTCGAAATCCAGCCCGCGCAGGATGTGCGAACCGCCGTAGTACTGGTTGACGCCTTCGACCTTCAGCATGGTGTGTTCAGCGGCCAAGATAGACCTCCACCACCTTGTCGTTCGCCTGCACCTGCGCGAGCGAGCCCTCGGCCAGCACGCTGCCCTCGTGCAGCACCGTCACCTTCTTGGCCGGGTCGTCGCGGGTGAGCTCGTCGATGAACTTCATGTCGTGCTCCACCACCACCAGCGAGTGCGCGCCCTGCAGCGACACGAAGAGCTGCGCGGTGCGCTCGGTCTCCTCGTCGGTCATGCCGGCCACCGGCTCGTCGAGCAGCAACAGCTTGGGGTCCTGCATCAGCAGCATGCCGATCTCCAGCCACTGCTTCTGGCCGTGCGACAGCAGCCCGGCCAGGCGCTGCGCCTCGCCCTTCAGGTGGATGAGCGTGAGGATCTCGCCGATGCGGTCGAGCTGCGCGCCCGACAGCCGGGCGAACACCGCCGCGCGCGGCCGGCGGTCGGCCTTCAGCGCGAGCTCCAGGTTCTCGAACACCGTGAGCTGCTCGAACACGCTGGGCTTCTGGAACTTGCGGCCGATGCCGATGCTCGCCACCTGGCTCTCGCGCAGGCGCAGCAGGTCGATGGTGGAGCCGAAGAAGGCGCTGCCGGCGTCGGGCCGCGTCTTGCCGGTGATCACGTCCATCATGGTCGTCTTGCCGGCGCCGTTGGGGCCGATGATGCAACGCAGCTCGCCGGCGGCGATGTTCAGCGACAGCTTGTTCAGCGCGCGGAAGCCGTCGAAGCTGACGGTGATGTCCTCCAGGTACAGGATGCCGCCGTGCGCGGTGTCCAGCGTGCCCGGTTCGACCACACGGCTGTAGCTCGCCGCCCGGCCGCCCGACTTGCCGGCCTCGGGCTTCGCGGCCATGCGCTCGCGGGTGCGGGCGCCGGCCTCCATCAGCTCGGGCGTCATGCGCGCTTCTCCTTGCTGCCGCGGCCCAGCAGCCGCTTCACGCCGCCGACGATGCCGTCCGGCAGGAACAGCGTGACGGCGATGAACAGCGCGCCCAGGAAGTACAGCCAGAACTCGGGGAAGACCTGCGTGAACCAGCTCTTCGCGAAGTTGACGAAGAAGGCGCCGACGATCGGGCCGATCAGCGTGGCCCGGCCGCCCACCGCGGCCCAGATCGCGATCTCGATGCTGGCGGCCGGCGACATCTCGCCGGGGTTGATGATGCCCACCTGCGGCACGTACAGCGCCCCGGCGATGCCGCACATCACCGCCGACAGCGTCCAGATCGCGAGCTTGTAGTTCAGCGGCTCGTAGCCGCAGAACATGACGCGGTTCTCGGCGTCGCGGATGGCCTGCAGCACCCGGCCGAACTTGGTGTGGATGAGCCAGCGCGCCAGCAGGAAGAAGCCGATCAGCGTGAGCCCGGTCAGCACGAACAGCACCATGCGCGTGGACGGCTGCGCGATCGGGATGGAGAGGATGCGCTTGAAGTCGGTGAAGCCGTTGTTGCCGCCGAAGCCGGTTTCGTTGCGGAAGAACAGCAGCATCGCGGCGAAGGTGAGCGCCTGCGTGATGATCGAGAAGTACACGCCCTTGATGCGCGAGCGGAACGCGAAGAAGCCGAACACGAAGGCCAGCAGGCCCGGCACCGCGACGATCAGGAACAGCGTGGCCACGAAGGAGTCGCTGAAGCTCCAGTGCCAGGGCAGCTCCTTCCAGTCGAGGAAGACCATGAAATCGGGCAGGTCCGACTGGTAGTTGCCGTCGCGGCCGATCTGGCGCATGAGGTACATGCCCATCGCGTAGCCGCCGAGCGCGAAGAACAGGCCGTGGCCGAGCGACAGGATGCCGGTGTAGCCCCAGATCAGGTCCATGGCCAGCGCACAGATCGCGTAGCACATGATCTTGCCGATCAGCGCCACCGCGTAGTCGCTCAGGTGGAAGGCGCTGCCGGCCGGCACCACGAGGTTCAGCACCGGCACCAGCACGGTCACGGTGATCACCGCGGCCAGCAGCGCCGTCCAGGCCTTGCCCTGCAGCAGGCGGCTGCGCGGCGGTGCCACGGGCAGAGGAGGCGTCAGCACGGCGCTCATGCCTCTCTCCCCTTCAATGCGAACAGCCCCTGCGGCCGCTTCTGGATGAACACCACGATGAACACCAGCACGATGATCTTCGCCAGCACCGCACCGGCCCAGCCTTCGAGGAACTTGTTGATCACGCCCAGCCCCAGTGCCGCGTACACGGTGCCGGCGAGCTGGCCCACGCCGCCCAGCACCACCACCATGAAGGAGTCGACGATGTAGCCCTGCCCGAGGTCGGGTCCCACGTTGCCGACCTGGCTGACCGCACAGCCCGCCAGCCCCGCCACGCCGGCCCCGAGCGCGAACGCCAGCGTGTCGACGCGCGCGGTGTTGACGCCCATGCACGAGGCCATGGGGCGGTTCTGGGTGACGCTGCGCACGAACAGCCCCAGCCGCGTCTTCGCGATCAGGAAGGCGATGCCGCCCAGCACGATGGCCGCGAACACCACGATGGCGATGCGGTTCCACGGCAGCACCAGGTTGCTCATGATCTGCACGCCGCCCGACAGCCAGGCCGGGTTCTCCACCGGCACGTTCTGTGCGCCGAACAGCGAGCGCACGCCCTGCATCAGCACCAGGCTGATGCCCCAGGTGGCGAGCAGCGTCTCCAGCGGCCGGCCGTAGAGGAAGCGGATGACGCCACGCTCCAGCACCGCGCCCACCGCCGCCGCGGTGAGGAAGGACAGCGGGATGGCCGCGACGATGTACCAGTCGAAGTGGTCCGGCAGCCAGGCGCGGAAGGCGTTCTGCGTGAGGTAGGTGGCGTAGGCGCCGATCATGATGAGCTCGCCGTGCGCCATGTTGATGACGCCCATCAGCCCGTAGGTGATGGCCAGGCCCAGCGCCGCCAGCAGCAGGATGGAACCCAGGCTGATGCCGGTGAACACGACGCCGGCGCGTTCGCCCCAGGCCAGCATGGAATTGACGCCGTCGAGCGAGGCCTGCAGCGCGGCGCGCACCGCGGGGTCGGCCTCGCCGCCCTCGGCCGCCGGCTTCAGGCGCTCGAGCAGCAGGCTGCGGGTGGCCGGCGTGGTGCTGCTGGCCAGGGCCTGCGCGGCCTGCAGGCGCTTGGCCGGGTCGGTGGAGGCGATCAGGCCCTTGGCGCGCAGCGTCTCCAGCTCGGCCTTGAGTGCGGGGTCGGCCTCCTTGGCCAGCGCCTGCTCGATGAGCGGCAGCTTGGCCTCGTCCATCGCCTCGCGCAGCGAGCCGATGGCGGCGCGGCGTTGCGTGAGGTCGCCGGTGATGAGCTGCAGCGCGGCCAGCGCGGCCTGCAGCTCGCCACGCATGCGGTTGTTGTTGACCGCGTCTTCCGCGGTCTCGGGGGGCGTGGCCGGCTGGCCGGTGGCGGCGTCGACGGCCGAGCCGTCGGCCGCGACGATGTAGGCGCGCTGGTCGTCGACCTTCACCTCGCCGTCCAGCAGCGCCTGCACCAGCACCGGCACGCGCGGGTCGAGCGCGGCGATGGCCTGCTGCAGGGCGGCGACGCGGGTGTCGGTGTCGCCGGCCGAGATGGCGAGCGCCTGCGCGGGCGTCATGGCACGCGCGGGAGCCGCAGCCAGCCCCAGCAGCCCGGCGGCGCACAGGCTCAGCAGGAAAGCACGCAAGGCATTCAATTCGTCGTCACCGTGGAGAGTAGGAAGCCATGAGAAGAAGAAAAAGAAGGCTGCGCGCCGGCAGGACCGGCGGCGACCGGGTGGACAGTCCGATCGCCGCCGGCCCGGCCGGCGCGCGCCAACATCGAGAGCCGGCTGCCCGTGACTTACTTCTTCTCCGGCACGTTCTTCTTGCCCTTGTTCTCGGCGATGTAGTCGCTCCACGGATCGGCGACCACCGGGCCCGGCGTCTTCCAGACCACGTTGAACTGGCCGTCGGCCTTGACCTCGCCGATGAACACCGGCTTGTGCAGGTGGTGGTTTTCCTTGTCCATGGTGCTGGTGAAGCCGCCCGGCGCCTTGAAGGTCTGGCCCGCCATGGCGGCGATGACCTTGTCGGTGTCGGTCGACTTGGCCTTCTCGACCGCCTGCGCCCACATGTGGATGCCGATGTAGGTGGCCTCCATCGGGTCGTTGGTCAGCGGCTTGTCCTTGTGGCCCGGGATGCCCTTGGCCTTGGCGTAGTCGCTCCACTGCTTGATGAACGCGGCGTTGGTCGGGTTCTTGATCGACATGAAGTAGTTCCACGCCGCCAAGTGGCCCACCAGCGGCTTGGTGTCGACACCGCGGAGCTCTTCCTCACCCACCGAGAACGCCACCACCGGCACGTCGGTCGCCTTCAGGCCCTGGTTGCCCAGTTCCTTGTAGAAGGGCACGTTGGAGTCGCCGTTGATGGTGGACACCACCGCGGTCTTCTTGCCTTCCGACGAGAACTTCTTGATCTTGGCGATGATGGTCTGGTAATCGGAGTGGCCGAAGGGGGTGTACTCCTCCATGATGTCGGCCTCGGCGACACCCTTGCTCTTGAGGAAGGCGCGCAGGATCTTGTTGGTGGTGCGCGGGTAGACATAGTCGGTGCCCAGCAGCACGAAGCGCTTGGCCGAGCCACCGTCCTTGCTCATCAGGTATTCCACCGCGGGGATGGCCTGCTGGTTGGGCGCGGCACCGGTGTAGAACACGTTCTTGGACAGTTCCTCACCCTCGTACTGCACCGGGTAGAACAGCAGCGAGTTGGTTTCCTCGAACACCGGCAGCACCGACTTGCGGCTCACCGACGTCCAGCAACCGAACACCACGGCCACCTTGTCCTGGCTGATCAGCTGCTTGGCCTTCTCGGCGAACAGCGGCCAGTTGGAGGCCGGGTCCACCACCACCGGCTCGAGCTTCTTGCCCATGACGCCGCCCTTGGCGTTGATCTCGTCGATGGTCATGAGCACCGTGTCCTTGAGCACGGTTTCCGAGATGGCCATGGTGCCCGACAGCGAGTGCAGCACGCCGACCTTGATGGTGTCGGCCGCGAAGGCGCTGGGCACGAAGGCGCCGGCAGCGGCCAGCGCCACGGCGGAAAGCGAGGCCGCAAAGGCGCGGCGGGTGGTGTGGGACATGGGGTGTTTCCTCCTCGGGGGATCGGTTGAGTTCACGGACCGCTGCAGGTTAGGCAGAACCCCCGGGCGGCGGAATACGCAAGGTGGCGTAGAGACACCGGTCGGCGGCGGCGGACCGGAGCCGGCGGGTCAGCGCGTGCGGTGGAACGGCATCAGCAGTTCGCGCGCCTCGCGCTGCGTGAGCACCACCGGCGGACGGCGCGAGGCCTTGGCGGCCACCACCTCGGCGAGCCAGGGCAGATCGACCGTGCCCAGCACCTCCTTGTAGAGGAACAGCAAGGGCGCCTTGGCCTGGTTCTGCGTGGCCGAGGACACGCCACGCTCCAGCGCCAGATGGCTGAGAAACGCTTCGATCGCCAGCGCCCCCATGTCGCGCGGATGGCGCTTGCCGTGGAACAGGATGTAGCGACGCACCCATTCCACTTAGGTGCGCTCGGTGCGCAAGGCGTAGTGCTTGACTCGAATGTGCTCGCGGAGCTGGTCGAGCAGGCGGGGCGGCGGCGCGAGTGGCGTCGTCGTCGTCGATTCAGCGGGCGCCGCGGGCTCCGGATCGCGAACAGGCATCCAGGAAATTTAGGCCGCCTAAACGCCCGCGCCCATCGGACAGAAAGGGACTCTCTGCAGGGCGTCGCGCTGGCCGTGACTCCTACGCAGGGGTTGCGTTAGATCAACAGCGCCGGTACGGTCACGCATGTCTAAGTCTAGTTAGACCTCAGAGCCCAAACAGATGACTTCTCCCGCGCCCAAAGTCTTCGTCTCCTATTCTCACGACAGCGAGGTGCACAAGGACTGGGTTTTGGCGCTGGCCACGCGCCTCGTCGCAAACGGAGTTGATGTTGTCCTCGATCAGTGGGATCTACGCCTCGGAGGTGACCTGCCGCATTTCATGGAGCAAGGCCTATCCGCGGCACACCGGGTTCTTGCTGTTTGTACCGAGTCATACGTCGGCAAGGCGAATGCCGGTCGAGGAGGAGTCGGCTACGAGAAGATGATCCTTACCGCTCAGCTTATGCAAGACGTCACTTCAGACCGAATCATTCCAGTGATTCGCGCGAATTCACTTGTACGGCCGGTCCCTACATTCCTGTCGTCGCGCGTGTTTATTGACTTTCGAGACGATCTCGCCTTTGAAGCCAAATACGCTGAGCTAATCAGAGACATCCACGGACAGGAAGTGAAGCCACGCCCGCCACTCGGACGGAATCCTTTTGCAGCGGAGATTGCAGTTACGGCGCCGATCGTCTCCTTTGGGTCAGAGCGCTATGTTTCGCCTGCAACTTCTGGCACTGTTGCCTTCGACTACTCAAACAACAACGGAAGATTCACATTTGGAGCCGGCGACATGGCCTTTGAAACTGCTTGGTCGCGCGCAGGTGCCAATTCGATCCACGCTTACACAGATCCCCCAAGCATTCGGAGTGTCGCAATAGCAGTGGGGCCACCGCCATCGCTCAGATTCAAGACGCAACGCAATACGATCCATCGTCAAGAGTTCGCACACCACACGCCGGGGAGATCTTGGTGTGGCAAAACACAGCCGGCTACTTCCTAGCTACGAAAGTACTTTCGGTTCAAGTGCGTGGCACGGGAAACGCCCTCGATCAAGTGAACCTGGAATACAAGATCGCACCCACAAAGACGGCGAAGTTCGCGCAATGACGTCTAAGG